>CAXPUI010000452.1:0-4409 GCA_964220205.1 Candidatus Allofontibacter communis
GCAAAACTCGGCTCAGGCAAAACTGGGGTCAGAGTATAGTGCCAGAGTAAACCGGTGGATGTCGCTGGTGAAGGCTTGCCATTTACCGTTTGGAACGACAAGGCAACCTCATCATGGTGGCGGCAACTGGGCTGCTAGCGACGCTGCGTTAAGCCGGGCTCGTTACTCATAGGCGGCAAAAACAGTCTTGACTGACGGTTTTCTCTTCCCTACGCTTGGGCGTCTAAATCAAAGATGGCGCAGCGTGCCAGAAAACCATTCCTCGGAGGAAAATCATGGATCTACAACTATCAGGAAAATGTGCGCTTGTAACCGGAGGCACCAAAGGCATCGGTCGTGCAATTGTCGAAGCGCTATCAGATGACGGTTGCAACATCGCACTGTGTGCACGTAACGCTGACGAAGTCACTGCTGCGGTTGAAGCGATTTCAGCTAAAGGAGTGAAGTGTTTCGGTAAAGCAGTCGACGTAACAGACGGCGATGCCTTCAAAGGGTTTATTGACGAAGCTGCCGGAGAGCTAGGCGGTCTTGACGTATTCGTCTCAAACGTTGCCGGCGGAAACGCACCCGGTGTTGAAGGCTGGAGAAACCAGTTTGAGGGGAACGTCGTTGCTGCCGTAAACGGTGTCGAAGCAGCGACACCTCACCTGGAAAAATCTGACAGCGGAAGCATCATCTTTATTTCTACCACTGCAGCGCTTGAAAAGTTCATGAACGCAGGTCCATACAATGCGACCAAGGCTGCCTTGCTGCAGTACTCAGGTGCACTGGCTCACGAGCTGGCACCCAAGGGTATTCGCGTGAACTCTGTCAGCCCAGGTCCAATCTTCATCGAAGGCGGCTCATGGGACATGATCAAGCAGAATATGGCAGCGCTGTATGACTCAACTGTTGCACAGATCCCGTTGGGTCGCATGGGCACAGCTGATGAAGTAGCGGTGCAGGTAGCTGTACTCGCATCACCTCGTGGTGGCTTTACCAGCGGCACCAACGTTGTGGTTGATGGCTCAATGACGCAGCGTATCCAGTTCTAAAAAAATAAGAGGGAAACGGGTTATGCCAGATAAGAAAATCAACGCCTACCTGGTTGCGGCCGGGATGTACCACGATATCGATTTCGCACGCCAGGAAATCGTGAAACTACTGCTGGAGCATCCGAATATTCGGACGATAGTAGCCGCGGACTATCACGATATCGAAGGTATCCAGGCGAGTGATTTTCTTATCAGCTATACCTGTAACCTGATGCCATCCGAGGACGAGCAGAAAGCGCTGGTCGAATATATCAAGGGCGGCGGCAAGTGGTTCGCCCTACACGGTACCAACTCAATTCTTGAGTTCACCGAAAAAGGTGTAGACGCACCCGAGACCGCACCTATTGTGATGGAACTGCTTGGATCTCAGTTCATGGCTCACCCTCCGATCCAGCCCTTCACGGTAAAAACTGAGGCTATGGATCATGAACTGGTTAAAGATGTCGGCGAGTTCGACACCGACGACGAACAGTATCTGTGCAAGATGCATGGAGAGCACGAGTTGCTGATGTATTCCGAATACAGTGGGACGTGTGACGGCTGGATTAATTCAGATTTCAATAATGATGACAAACGTGCCGTCTACTACATCAAAAAAACCGGTGACGGTGAAGTGCTGTACCTGAACCTCGGCCACTGTCGAGGCCACTGGGACATGGAACCCGTTGCCGAATATTATCCCCAGATCGAACGAGGCTCCTGGGAGAAACCTGAGTTCTATGAATTGTTGCGGCGCGGCATAAAATACTGCGCGGGCATCTAAAACGATTCTTATCTCTTACTTTTTTGACTGAACCAACTCGGACAAGCTCACGGGCGAGCGGAAAGGTATTTAATGTGCTTGAGTACCCAGGTGCTCCCGGACATATTCAGCGATGTCACTGACCGCCTTTTTCGCTTCCGGTATTAGGCGCGCAAGGATGGGAAAAACGTGCGGCATTTTCGGCCAAACATCCAATTTGACCTCGCCACCAGCTTCGCGAAGCTTTTCCGCAAGCCGTTCAGAATCACTCAGCAGCACTTCTGAGTCTCCCACCACAATATACATGGGCGGCAAACCAGACAGATCTGCAAAGATCGGGGAAGCCAGCGGTGCTTTGGGATCCCTGCCCTCACCAAGATAAAAAGCAGTGAAGCGACGGATGGCTTCCGGTGTGAGCATGGCGTCTTTGTCTTCGTTGGTGGTCATTGTTTCTCCGGACCCTGTCAGATCTACCCAGGGCGACAGCAGCACAGCCGCTTTGGGTTGAGGAATACCCAGGTTTTTCAGATTGACCATCAGAGCAGCCGACAGGCCACCACCCGCAGAATCTCCACCCACCATGATCTTCTGAGGGGCTATGCCTTGATCCAGCGCCCAGCGATATGCCGCTGTAGCATCGTCAACCGCAGCAGGGAAGCGGTGTTCCGGCGCGAGGCGATAATCCACCATTAGAACTCTGACCCCACCCTCTTTAGAGAGTCTCCAGGCCAAATCACGATGACCTGCAGGGCTGCCAAAGACATAGCCACCGCCATGGAAGTAGACAAGCGCAGAATCACCACTGCTGCCTGGCCAACAAACCCACTCTGCCTGGACACCGCCTGCATCAACTTCTTCAATGCTCACTTCTTTGGGCGTTTTACCCAGAGAACGGTTCGTTTGATCGCGGATGGCCGCCGGATCTTCAACACCGGCCATTTGGACTCTAATGGTTCGACGGATAAAGAATGAAACAATGGATGCACGGATACTCATCTCGCTATGATAACTCGCCATGACCAAATCGGATAGAAACCTGCACGACCTCGCCTGGTGTCTGTCCAGCGCATCGCTGATTTCCCCGGGTGAAGAAAGCTGGAAAGAACCTGCCTGGTTTAACTCTGTTTCACTACCCAGTGAAATCGAAGAGCCAGGCAAAAACAGCTATAAGCTCGGGATTCGCTTTGAGGACATCATCTGCAACTGGATCGAGGCCACACCGGATATTGAACTCCTGTCGAGAAATCTCCCGGTACACGACGGCGAACGTACCATCGGAGAATTTGACCTGCTGGTTCAACACGCCGATCAGATTGAGCACTGGGAACTCGCAGTTAAGTTCTATCTTGGTTTGAACGATCAACGACAGACCAACAACTGGTTTGGACCCGATCCCAGAGACACCCTGGCTGCCAAATTTGATCGAATCAGGGATCATCAGTTGAAGCTATCTGAACATCCCGCTGCACAGTCCCTGCTCAATGAAAATGGCTGGGAAATCAACCAGACTCGCGCTTTTATGAAAGGTCGTTTGTTTCATCCCTACAACGCCTTCTGCCACCGCGAGTTTGACTACCCCCGTGAGGTTAACGAAAACCACGAGAAAGGCTGGTGGATAACCGACACCGGATTCGCGCTCCAGGAAGACATGAAAGATGGTCTGTTTACGATTCTGGAAAAGCCTTTCTGGCTGGCACTCATAACCAGCGATCTGGAACGTGTCGTCCTGTCTCACTCAGAGATTGTGCGATATCTTTCCAGGGAACATACCGGCAGCACTTTACACATCGCGCGGCTGGATTCAGATCTAAATGAAACCTCTCGCGGCTTCGTCGTCCGCAGCCGGTGGGTTAGCGCCTGCGGCCAGGAGAAATAAGCCTGCGGCTGATCCCAAAATGGCCTGCGGCCATAACCGGCACATAACTGGGGTCAGAGTAAAGTGCCAGATTAAACGGGTGTAGGGCGCTGGATTGCGGCGAAGTGGTCCTGAAGCAGGGCGAGTTGCCAGGAAAAACTCGGTTCGATAGCTAAAATACGCGCCGAACTTGATGCTTGGATTAGCAGCGCGATTCTTTATCGGAGTTAAGCCAGGTCAGTGAAAGAAGGTTTTCAAAGGTGAAGTGCAGGATGAAATACAAAGCAATTCTTTTTCTCTCCATAGTATGGTTGCCGTTTATGTCGGAAGCCCATCCGCCATATTCTGGCACTTCCTTTATTGATCCTGACATTCTGACACCAAACGACCGAACAGCTTTTATTGGCATTTCTTACACCGGTCGTGGTGACCGGACTGTTTACGATCGGCGAGCTGCTGACTGGATATCAATCAACGCTTATTTGTTCAATGTTGAATACAGTGATGGTTTAACCACTGAAGCGCAGGTCAACCCAGAATTTGATAGCCAGGCGGCTGCCATGGAGATCGCCGAGTTCTACGCTAGAGAGGTTGGTCGACTGCCAAAGGTCGTAAGAGTTGATGTGGATGCTCTCTGGATACATCGAGGGCATGAGGCTTTCGGTGGAGGTAACGACAGTATCTTGATTCACACAGAGCAGGGCGATGAATATATCGCGGGCGGCTGGCTTCAACAGATTCTTTTACATGAAGCGGTACATACTTCGCTTGATGCCGC
>CAXPUI010000453.1:0-2416 GCA_964220205.1 Candidatus Allofontibacter communis
AATTCGCCAGACCTGGCCGGCGGTCGCGTAAAATATTCCGGACCCAGCACACAGGTCTACCTGTCCTGCCGAAAAAACGCGACAGATGAACGTTACCCCGGTGAAATGACTTTTTTGAAAAGTCTTCTTTCAGACGGCTTCTTCGATATCCAGAGAATCCCTTAGTTCGCGCTTCAGGAACTTGCCGTTGGCGTTTCGAGGGAGCGGTTCGTCTGCGAACCAGATGTATCGTGGGATCTTGTGTTTGGCCATATGTTCGCTACAAAACTCACGAATTTCTGCTGCAGAAAGACTGGTGGCTGCATCCTTGAAAATACAGACACCCACTTCTTCACCCAGGCGGTCGTCAGGTATGCCGAAGACGGAACACTCCAGGATTGCGTCGATTTTATGGAGGCAGGTTTCCACTTCCGAGCAATAGATGTTTTCGCCTCCCCTGAGAACCATGTCCTTGAGTCGATCGACGATATAGATGAAGCCATGTTCGTCTAGTCTCGCGATGTCGCCAGTGTGCAGCCAGCCATCTGTAATGGTCTCAGCGGTAGCCTCCGGACGATTGATGTAACCTTTTATAACTGGCGCGCCCCTGACCCAGAGCTCGCCGGTTTCTCCCTGTGCGAGTGCGTTGCCCCCGTCGTCGACGACTTTCACTTCAAAGGTGGGCATGGCCGGGCCGGCACTTTCGGGTTTGTCCAGGAAAAAGTCACCGTTGATCGAGGTAATGATCCCGCAGGTTTCCGTCATCCCGTAACCGGTGCCTGGCCTGGCATTCGTAACCGTTGAGTCTATTTTTCCGACCAGGTCAGGTTGTAGTTGGGCACCGCCGCCACCAACTGCCACCAGCGAGGAAGTGTCATATTGTTCGAAGTCCGGATGACTGATCAGTTCGCGGCTCATGACGGGGACACCAGTAATATTGGTAATTTTCTCCTGTTCGATCAGTTTTAAAGCCTCAAGTGCGTCCCAGCGATACATGTGCACGAGTTTACCGCCGCCGACGGTAGTGCCTTGTGCAAGGCAGTTGTTAGCGGTGACATGAAACATCGGGGTGGTTACCAGGGCAGAACTTTTCGGTGCTGCTTCTGGATCGGGAGGCTCAATATCCTGGAGTCGACACTGTGTCAGCATTGAGAGGTTACCAGCGAAAGCCATGTTCAGAATGTTATGGACGCAACCCCGGTGGGTCAGCTGAGCGCCTTTGGGATAACCGGTGGTGCCGGAGGTGTAGAAAATACAGGCGTCTGCATCCGGATCAACGGTGACCTCGGGCATTGAGCCGCCTGCCTCCAGGGTATGGTCGAAAGGCAGTACACCATCGACTGCTTCCGGCAGGCGTACGCCGACAGTTACCAGGTCCGGAAACTTGTCCTTGATCTTGAGAAAACGCTGCAGGCGTTCGTTATCGGTAAACATGACCTTTGGAGCGGCATCATCAAGACCGTACGCCATTTCTTCTTCCACCCACCAGGCGTTCATGCCAACAACGACGAGACCTGATGCGACACAGGCCCAGTAGCAGAGCAGCCATTCAGGATAGTTGCGCATGGCGATGGCAACCCTGTCGCCCTGGCTCACACCCTGTTGCTGGAGCCAGTGGGCGATAGCAGCAACGTCCTTATGCGCCTGGTTATAGGTCCAGCGCTCGTCGTTGTATACCAGGTATTCTGAAGCACCGTGGGCGGCTGACGCGAGCCAAACTTCCCGCAGGCTTGGCGGTGCCGCTGAATACACCCGCATAGGTGTACCTCTGACTTCGATTTCTTCGATGTGGAAAGGGGCGCCTTCGGCGATCAGTTCATTCCATACTTGCTGGTAGGTTTGATACACAGGTAGATGATCCCCAAGGAACAAAAAGTTCCGGTAAGATAGGGATTTAGTGCACCTTATGCAAACGTGCATCGGACTTTCAGGAGATGCTGTGGCTTATCTATTAGATGGAATAAAAGTGATTGATCTCGCCAGTTTTCTGGCCGGCCCGGGTGCGGCGACACTGATGGCTGACTATGGCGCAGAAGTTATCAAGATTGAACAACCTGGCGGAGATGGCTATCGCCGGCTGCATGGCAACTGGGAGGTCGACTATAACTGGCAACTGACTTCGCGAAACAAACGAGGCATGTCGCTTGATGTCCGTAGTCAAGCTGGTCTTGCAGTACTGATGAAGTTGCTCGAAGAAGCGGACGTTCTCGTTACCAATTTTCGTAATGACCAACTCGAAAGTTACGGCATCAGTTGGTCAGAGTTACATGAAAAATTTCCTCATCTGATTCTGGCACAGCTGACAGGGTACGGTAATGTTGGGCCTGATCGCCACAGGCGTTGTTATGATTCAACATCATTCTTTGCCCGTGGCGGTCTGATGGAGATAACCCGGCAACCCACTGAAGCGCCACCTTTTCCACCTGGAGGAATAGGC
>CAXPUI010000454.1:0-3772 GCA_964220205.1 Candidatus Allofontibacter communis
AGTCGTTAGACTCTCATTTTGTCTGCGTCACGCCCGACCGGAAAGACAAGCGCACCAGCAAGACAACACTTTTTTTACACCAACATATCCAAAAGAACACATGGCAGAACAACAATTTGAGACAACCACTACGAATAGTGATTCGCACCTCGATTACCAGGTCGTGATCATCGGGGCAGGCTTATCCGGCATCTATCAGATCAAGCGGTTGGCTGATCTCGGTATTCGCTCGACGGTGTTGGAAGCCAACGCCGATCTTGGCGGCACCTGGTACAACAATCGATATCCAGGGGCGCGATTTGATTCCGAGAGTTATACCTATGGGTACTCGTTTTCCAGAGAGGTGCTGGACGAGTGGTCCTGGACCGAGAAGTTTTCGCCACAGCCCGAGACTTTGTCCTATCTGAACTTCGTAGCGGACAAATTTGGGTTGCGTCAATTTATGCAGTTTGGTTGCAGGGTCGAATCGATGGTGTTCGACGAAGACAGCGACCACTGGACTATTCGACTCGACGACGGACGCGAAATGACGACCCGATTCGTTATCACGGCGATGGGAACCTTGTCGATCCCAACACTGCCCAAGTTCGAGGGCATGCCCAGTTTCAATGGACTGTCTTTTCATCCGGCTAACTGGCCTCACGAGCCCCTTGACCTGACAGGCAAACGCGTCGCCGTAATCGGTGCCGGGGCGACGGCGATTCAGATCATTCCAGAGGTGGCTAAAGTCGTGGAACGACTGACCGTCTTTCAGCGCCGTCCAAACTGGGCTGCGCCTTTGAACAATGCGCCCATCTCTGAGTCTGAGATGGCGGAGATACGTGAGCGCTATGACGAAATCTTTGCCACGTGCGCACGCAGCCCCGGTGGGTTTGAACATGAGCTCGACAGCCGCAGCTTTTATGACGTCAGCCCGGAGCATCGACGCGAACTGTGGGACAGGCTCTATGATGAGCCGGGCTTTGGAATCTGGCTGGAGAATTTCCCCGAGATTTTCGCTGACGAAGAGGCCAACGCGGAGATGTCGGACTACATCGCTGATCGTATTCGCCAGCGTGTGGACGACCCTGAGCTAGCAGAGCGGCTGATTCCGAAGGATCACGGCTTCGGTGTCCAGCGATTACCCCTTGAGACCGGTTATTACGAGACCTACAACCGTTCTAATGTCGAGCTCGTGGATGCGGCCGAGACGCCGATTACTCGCATCACCCCGACGGGACTCGAGACCAGCGACAGGTCGTTCGATGTTGACGTCATTGTTTATGCCACCGGTTTTGATTCATTCACAGGGGCCTTCGATCAGATTGATATTCGGGGTTTGGGTGGTAAGTGGCTGCGCGAAAAGTGGGCGGAGGGACCCGTTACTCACCTCGGGGCCATGATTGCCGACTTTCCCAACTTCCTCATGGTTATGGGGCCGCAGACCGCGGCAGCGAATTTCCCGCTCAGTGCAGAGCAGAGCGTCAATTGGATCACGCCTTTTCTCCAGCACATGTGGGCTCATGGCTATCATCGATTCGATGTCGAGGACGAGGCTGAGGCAGCGTGGTTCGAACACGCCAAGAAAATGTATGAAGGCGCGTTACTTCGTAAAGCCAAGAGTTTTTTCACGGGATACAATTCGAACATTGAGGGGCACGAATACGGCAAGATCCGGTACAACATCTATAACGGGGGTGTGCCGAGATATGCCAAGATGTTGAGGGAAGTGGCGGACAGCAACTACGAAGGCATTCGGTTCCGCTAGATTCAACCTTGATCGGGCTAAGCGAGAAGAGAATGGATAACAAAATAATATTGGTTACCGGAGGAGCGAGTGGTATTGGGCGCGCAACTGTCAATCGGCTGGCGCTGGACGGTGCGCATGTCGTCGTCGCAGACACCCAGGCCGGACCTGCTGCCGAGGTTGTTGCCGAGGTAAAGAGCGCAGGTGGTAGCGCGGAGGTATTGGAGTTCGATGTTGCTGAAGAAGGCGCAGCTGCTGCTGCCGTCAAGGCCATAGTGGCCGCGCACGGTCGTCTGGACGGGGCCTTCAACAATGCGGGAATTACAGGCCCGACGGTCAAGTTGGTCGATATTGAGCCCATGGAGTGGGCCCGCGTTCTTGCCGTCAACCTCACGGGTGTATTCAGTTGTGTGCAGGCCGAGATCAAGCAGATGATTCAACAGGAATCCGGTGGAAACATCGTTAATACCGCTTCCATTTGCGGTCTGGTCGCCTTGCCTCACGCGACTGCTTATAACTCGGCCAAGCATGGGGTTGTGGGCCTGACTAAATCAGCCGCGCTTGAGTACGGGCCAAAGAATATTCGCGTCAACGCAGTCTGCCCGGGATTCATCGATACCCCCATGCTCGCGCAGGGCGCAGGAGCAAGTCAGAAGGTGCTCGACGGTGTGGTAAGCACACTGCCGATACGTCGCATTGCCAGCCCGGAGGAGGTTGCGGACGCGGTCGCCTGGTTGTTGTCGCCGCAATCGAGTTACGTGACAGGCGTTGCGATGCCGGTTGATGGCGGCTGGACTGTGCAGTAGAGCCCTGGCTGTGCAGCTCTGCGAGTCTGGCAAAAGCCTAGCAAAAGCCTAGAACTGCTGACTGATCAACATCTCAACGATTGCGGCGGCAGACCAGGTGAGCGGGGGTATGACCACGTAAATCATGACTCTTCTCACGCCTGCTAAACCCAGCGGCCATGAGGATACCGCGCTGATCCGATCGCGAAGCGTCAATAGTGCGTCCAGTGAAGATAGCTCGTTCGCGCTCATGCTTGCTAGGTTCTGATATTCAGCGATTTGTTTGTCGAGCGCCGAGATCGCTTTTTGTTTCTCCTCGCGTATCGTCTTCCGGATGCCGCGCAATGGAATAAAGAACAGGCCGAAAGCCGATCCCATGCAGGCAATAAAGCCAATCAAGCTGGGTCCGACTGCTGATGTCGAAAGCAGGATCGAATAAGCGCTTAACATACCAACAATAAAAATGATGGGTCGAACCGCGGCCATGCCAAAGGGGGTGATACTTGCCGGTAACAACAGGTTGGGTTTTGCTCTGCCACCTAAACTTGAGAAGGTAATGGCGTTGCCCATAAGCGCCGGCACAGTCCACATCATCGTGACCCAAATCCATAAGGTGGCGAACGTTTGGGTAAGGCCCTCGAGATTCATACTGAGTGCACCCAGTATCCAAGCATGAACGAGGCCGATACTTGCCCCGATCGCGGTAAACCACCACAACTGCTGATTTGGCATCCTGACCAGAGCCCGCTGAAAGAGTGTTACTTCTTCAGGCTTCATATCAAGCATCGGGCTGAGCGCAACAAAGTCTTCAGCGGCGCCTCGAAACATATGGGGTGTTGCAGCCGCGATGATAGTGATGCTGAATGCAAAAAATGCTGCGGAGGAAAGCTGATCCTGCGAGTTGCTACCGCTGCCCAGAAGTGGGGAAGCGACAACGCTGAATGCAATGAAGCCGCAGATAAGTCCAAAGAGCACTGGATGAAGGCCGCTGGCCGCATGCAGTCGGAGTAACCAAAGCTCGCCACCAGACGCACGATCGGTGATGTAGACAAGCATTTCGTCAGGCTCTGTATCGATAGAACTGTTCATGTGGCTATCATCGCCGCCTTGAGGCGCCGCTTCAATCCTTTAGAAGAATTGGGGTCAGAGTAAAGGGTCAGGAAGAATTGGGGTCAGAGTAAAGGGGCAGAGTAAGCATGGGGTATGATGGTTAGGAAGAACAACCACCCTTTCCCCGCACTGAGAAAAGTATCCTGATTAC
>CAXPUI010000455.1:0-4958 GCA_964220205.1 Candidatus Allofontibacter communis
GCCGAAAAAAAACAAGAATACGTCTGCAAACCAGGCGCCACTTCGGCCGACAAGATTGTTTACCGATTCATTGGAACCTGTATAGGTCCAGCCAGGATCAGCATTATCGTAAGACAGCAGCGCCATCGACATATACAAAGCCAATGCGACCAGGGCGATAAACACTCCTTCTTTGAGCCTCGGTGCCAGCTGAACGGAAATGTCGGGTTTCTCGCTTGCCTTTGTCTTGCCCTGCGCCAAGATTGCCTGCCTAGAACATGTTAAAAATCAGCGTGTTACATATTATACGGAAACTCGAGCCCGACAAAGGATTAGTTTTTCGAAACCCGTAATCTGGTGTAGAATTCGGCGCTTTCAACGTTTGGTAACTTATGTCAGGCCCGAGCCAACCCAAGGTTACAGATGAAGCCTGGAACGACGATCGCGTCCGCAGTTTTCTCGACCTGGAACCGCCAGCTAATGTCGACCCAGACTACCATGTACTGGAAGCCGCTTACCGGCATATGCGCCTGGCTGACTTTAAACGGTTCCTGGGCTTTTTTGATGACGCTGGTCGCAACCTCGATGCGAAGGATAACAGGGGGCGGACTCTCTGGAGCATCATCGCAACCCATCGACAAGGTGCCGCTTTTATTGAATCACGACAGCAACGGGCCTGAAACCTATGGAAGAAGTACACCATAAACTGTTAATTCTGGGATCCGGTCCAGCCGGCTTTTCAGCAGCAATCTATGCGGCCAGGGCCAACCTGGACCCTGTTGTGATAACCGGTATTGAAACCGGCGGCCAACTGACCACCACTACCGATGTCGATAACTGGCCTGCCGGGGCAGAGGGGCTTCAGGGGCCTGACCTCATGGTGCAGATGCAACATCATGCCGAACGCTTTGATTCCAAGGTGGTCTATGACCATATCCATACTGCCGACCTGAACTCGAAGCCTTTTCGGCTGCATGGCGACCAGGCGACCTACACCTGCGACGCCCTTATCATCACGACAGGTGCATCAGCACGTTATCTCGGCCTGGATTCCGAAGAGGCCTATAAAGGTAAAGGGGTGAGCGCCTGTGCGACCTGTGACGGATTCTTCTATCGGAAGCAGAAAGTAGCGGTTATCGGTGGCGGAAATACCGCCCTGGAAGAAGCTCTTTATCTCGCGAACATCGCTGAAGAAGTCATCATGGTACATCGACGCGATAAATTTCGCGGCGAAAAAATCCTGCAACAGCGGGTACTGGAAAAAGAGAATATCAAGGTGCACTGGGACCATGTTCTGGATGAAGTCCTCGGTGACGATATGGGGGTTTCCGGCATGCGAATCAGCCACGTCAGCTCCGGTGACCAGACGGAGCTTGATCTGCAGGGCGTCTTCATCGCGATCGGACACACACCGAATACAGGCATATTCGAAGGACAGCTGAACATGAACAATGGCTACATCCAGATTCAGTCAGGTCTTGAGGGTAATGTGACCGCTACGAGTATCCCTGGGGTTTTTGCCGCAGGAGATGTCGCCGACCAGGTCTATCGCCAGGCCGTCACTTCTGCCGGCTTCGGCTGCATGGCGGCTCTGGACGCTGAAAAATACCTCGACGAACTCGCTGATGCCTGAACAGGGGCAACAGCTGTTCTCCCTCGACAAGAACAACCTGGCATTTCCCGATATCGATCATGCCCTGGAAAATCCGAATGGACTGCTCGCTGTAGGCGGAGACCTTTCGAGCGAGAGGCTCATCGCCGCCTACCGCATGGGCATTTTTCCCTGGTATGAAGAAGATCAACCCTTGCTTTGGTGGTCGCCTGATCCCCGATGCGTTATTGACCCTTCGACTTTCAGGGCCAGCCGATCTTTAGCTCGCCGAATCGCCAAAGAAGAATTCGAAACACGAATCGACCATGATTTTGCTGCAGTCATTGTCGCCTGCAGCCGACGTGACGTTAACCAGTCTGCCTGGATTACCCATGACATGGCCAACGCTTATCTTGCATTACACGAGGCTGGAATTGCCCATTCGATTGAGTGTTATCAGGGTGACCGACTCGTGGGTGGACTTTATGGTCTGTGCATCGGCAGCCTGTTCTTTGGGGAGTCTATGTTTCACTACGCGACGGACGCGTCGAAAGTTGCGTTTGCGTACCTGATGCGCCTGATGTCTGATGCTGGTTCGCCCATAGTGGATTGCCAATTGACCAACCCTCACCTGCTGTCTCTGGGCGCAACTGAAATCCCCCGTTCACACTTCAAGCAGATATTGAAGAACCATATCAACGATCCACCTATCGACTGGCAGGCACTGGCTGCCGGTTGACTTGTGGGCTCGACAAGACTTGGTTAACGTATTTCCATGACTTCATTAAACGAACTGCGATTTTTTACAACGCCCGCTCATGATTGCAGTTACCTGGAGGGGCAACAGGCCATCACGCTGTTCGCTGACCCGCTCGCAAAAGTTAACACGGAGCTATACTCTGCCCTGTCCTCGGTCGGGTTTCGTCGGAGCGGCAGCCACATCTACCGGCCTTACTGCCAAACCTGTAACGCCTGCATCCCCGTCCGAATCCCCGTCCGAAAGTTCGACATGAAAAGACGGTTCAAGAGAGTCCTGCAGCGTAATGCCGATGTCACGCTCAGGAGGGTGACGCCCTCATTGACTGATGAATACTTCAATCTTTACGAAAGCTACATCAACGCCCGCCACGCCGATGGAGACATGTATCCAGCATCTTATGATCAGTTCCGGTCATTCCTAGTGGAGGGAAGACCCGAGGCCAGTTTCTTGGAGTTTCGAACCTCGGAGGAACTGCTCGCCGTAGCGGTCATCGATGAACTCAATGATGGCCTGTCCGCGATCTATTCATTCTTTGATCCCAACCGGGAATCCCGGGCCCCTGGAGTCCTGGCCATACTGCTTATGATCAGAGAAACAGAGCGACTTAAGCTTGACTACCTCTATCTCGGATACTGGATTAAGCAATGCAACAAGATGAACTATAAACTTGATTACCGGCCTATCGAGCTTTACGTCGATAACAAATGGATACTTGCTGAATCACCTGGCTAGTACAGACCGTTTTGCCATCAACCGGCATTTCAGGCACAATGCTCGCCGTTTTCAGACCAAAGCCTACTGGGGAGTAAATGGCTAAAGAAGATCAAATAACGATGACCGGAACGGTGATCGATACCTTGCCCAACACCATGTTCAGGGTGGAATTAGAAAACGGCCATGTCGTCACGGCGCATATCAGCGGCAAAATGCGCAAGAATTACATCAAGATCCTGACAGGCGATTCTGTCAAGGTCGAGCTGACTCCCTACGACCTTTCCAAGGGACGCATAACGTTCAGAGAATAACACTAGGCCGGCGTCTTCTCTGGTTCCTCGATCTCAAGAACGAGCTCGTCATCGGCGACGCTGACATGCACGACGCCACCATTACGCGACAATTTGCCAAATAGTATATCTTCCGCCAGTTCTTTCTTGATGCGATTCTGAATCAGGCGTTGCATGGGGCGAGCGCCCATTTTTTCGTCGTAGCCAGTCTCCGCTAGCCACTCACGGGCTTCATCGGTCACATCAAGCTGAACTTTTTTGTCATCCAACTGTACCTGGATTTCGACGAGGAACTTGTCGACCACGGTCTTGATGACATCCTTTGAAAGAGCTGAAAACTGGATAATGGAATCCAACCGGTTTCGGAACTCCGGCGTGAACATCTTCTTGATGACTTCCATGCCATCTGTACTGTGATCCTGTTTCTGAAAACCGATTGAGCTGCGGCTCATTTCCTGGGCACCAGCGTTGGTTGTCATGATGATGACGACATTTCGAAAATCTGCTTTGCGGCCGTTGTTGTCTGTCAACGAACCATGGTCAAACACCTGCAGCAGGAGGTTAAAGACTTCGGGGTGGGCCTTTTCGATTTCATCAAGCAGCAGCACCGAATGTGGATGCTTGGTGATCGACTCCGTCAGCAGACCTCCCTGGTCGTAACCAATGTAACCTGGAGGCGCACCAATCAATCGTGAAACGGTGTGTCGCTCCATGTACTCAGACATATCAAACCGGATCAGCTCCACGCCCATGATGCTCGAGAGTTGGCGGCATACTTCGGTCTTACCAACCCCTGTCGGCCCACTGAAGAGAAATGAACCAATGGGCTTGCCTTCCTCTTTTAGTCCGGCCCGCGACAACTTGATCGCACTGGCCAGGCTATCAATTGCTTCATCCTGGCCAAAAATTACCATCTTCAGGTTCGTTTCAAGATCTCGAAGCGCGTTCTTGTCAGAAGAGGAAACGTTCTTGGCAGGAATTCTGGCTATTTTTGCAACCATCTGCTCAACGTCACCCACAGAAATCTGTTTCTTGCGTCGACTGGGCGGTTGCAACTGCTGGAAAGCACCGACCTCATCAATAACGTCTATGGCTTTATCCGGCATGAATCGATCATTGATGTATTTATCTGCCAGTTCCGCGGCAACTTTCAAGGAGCGATCTGTGTATTTGAGCTGGTGATGTTCCTCGAAACGGGTCTTCAGACCTCTGAGAATCTGATAAGTATCCTCAACACTTGGTTCGGTTACATCAATTTTTTGAAAACGCCTGGACAAGGCTCTGTCTTTATCGAAGATACCACGGTACTCCTGATACGTCGTCGAACCGACACACCGGATTTCACCGGAAGCAAGGAGAGGCTTTAGCAGGTTTGACGCATCCATCACGCCACCGGAAGCCGCCCCGGCACCAAGTATTGTATGTATTTCATCAATGAAAAGGACCTGGTCGGGTGTTTCCTTCAATTCGTTAAGCAAAGCTTTGAGACGCTTCTCGAAGTCGCCTCTATATTTCGTCCCGGCTAGCAACGCACCGAGGTCAAGCGCGTGGACGGTACTTTCCTTGATGACATCGGGCACCTGGCCATCCACAATAAGCTTGGCTAGGCCTTCCGCGATCGCGG
>CAXPUI010000456.1:0-7251 GCA_964220205.1 Candidatus Allofontibacter communis
TCATCCGGAAAGCTGTCGTCCTCGCTGCTGGCCGGCTCTTTCAACGAGGCTATCTTCTGGGTCGTAAAAAACTTTTCGAAGCAGGACTCATAAGTGTCCTTTTCTTCCGGATTTTTTGACAGGACCAGGGACAGTGAGTTTTTCAGGAACTGGCGGTCCTCGAAACCCACGAGATCCATCGTCTCCATGGCATCCAGGGTTTCTGCTGGCGACACTTTGACATCGGCAGTTCGTAGAACCTTCACGAAGTCGACCAGCGTGTCGTGCAGTTGCGTCATGGTCTAACGATGCCTTTCCGAATCGAACAATCCAGCGGGCGAGTTAAGGGCATCTCGCATTGACAGGTTCACGACGCTTTCAGGGCACGGTTGGTCAAGCCCTGCAGCTCTGCCTGAACCGTCTCGACATCTTCCTGAAATTTCAGGATAACGTTCAGTGTCTGCCTGACCAGGTCCGGGTCGAGAGACTCAGAGTGCAGAAGGATCAGGGTGCGGGCCCAGTCAATGGTCTCGCTGATAGCGGGTACTTTTTTCAGGTCCATTTCCCGCAGTTCCTGGATGAAATTAACAAGTTCCTGGTTCAGTCGCTCGGAAATTTCCGGCACCCTGGCTTCGACGATCCGGCATTCCAGATCAGCATCCGGGACTGGTATATACAGGTGCAGGCACCGACGTTTCAGTGCATCGCTGATTTCTCGTGTGTTGTTACTGGTCAGGAAAACGATAGGTTTCTTGTCTGGCCTGGCCTCGACAGTGCCGATTTCCGGTATGGACAACTGATAGTCCGAAAGCATTTCCAGCAGGAGGGATTCAAATTCGTGATCTGATTTGTCGACTTCATCGATAAGCAGTACACAGCTTTCGTCTTCCCTGAGCGCTTTGAGCAGTGGTCTGGGTTCCAGGAATTCCTCAGAGAAAAAGATATCGCCGAACTCATGCAGTTTCTCGATCGACTGGGTCAAGCCGCGAGCCCCGTCCATGATTTCACCCAGGGTTTCCTTGAGCACTTGTGTATAGAGCAGCTGCTTACCGTATTTCCATTCGTAGATGGCCTTGGATTCGTCGAGACCTTCATAACACTGGAGCCTGATGCAAGGCAGATCCAGCAGCGCTGCCGTGGTTTTCGCCAGTTCTGTCTTGCCGACGCCAGGTGGACCTTCAATAAGGACGGGTTTTTCGAGGTGATAAGCCAGGAATACCGCGGTTGCGATTTCCAACGAGCAGATGTAGTTCATCGCTTCAAAGTTCTCGCGAATGACATCCACGTCCTTCAGTTTTTGCTCGTTTTTGATCGCCAAGGTTATTCCTTAAGAAGAGGATTCAGGAGGCGGGCATTATGGGAACCCCGTCCTGAATTGTACAGAGCCCACTGTTACGTTATTGCAGCGAATAACAAGAGCTTATTGGATTTAGCGGCTTAATCCCTGGGCCTTATCAGCGGCCCTGCGCGCACGATTTTCCCGACCCATCTGCAGCAATTGCTCTCTGTTTGCGTCGGTAACCTCACCGTAAACGGGTTTCCAGTCTTCACCATCGGGCCAGGCAAGGTCAGATACATGTACACCGGGCTCTGTCATGTCAGCGATCAGCTGCAGGGCAGTGTCGATAGACTGTCGTTGGGCTTCATGGTCGTAGGGGGCTCCCAACGGATTACCTAGGGGGAGGTCATTGTGCAGGTAACGGGGCACGTTGCACCAGGTAACAATATCCATGGCGCTGCCGATGATGATGGTCGCTATACCAGCGGCTTCCAGGTCTCTAGCTGTCAAACTGACAGTCTGATGACAGACTGGTCACAAGGGAATCAGCAGGGCGATGTCAACTTCGTCTTCCAGGCAGGCCTGGGTTATTGCAGGAGCGTCTTCGGCGGTGGTAGCCCTGTGGCTGTACTGCGTCGGCACGAAGTGATACTGGTCAGCGAGACTGCCGATACGGTTCGCTGAAACGAGTTCAGACAACACTTCCAGCGGGAAGAAACTCTGACGATCGTCGGTATGAGTCGTCACCTTGTCCCAGGCTAATTCCGAGGTAAAAAATTCGTCAGGTGCGCTGCTGAAAGGAATGCTCTCTGCCGCCCTGATCGCTTTCGGAATGTCTGCATGGGTGACAGCGGTCGTGACAACAGTCACCCGACACTCCGCCAGGGGTTTGGTTAACGGGTGGAAGGGCGAATCTTCATAATGCGCCCAGGCATAGTCTCTTTCGAAGCCCTGGGCCCGGTAAAAGACCCGGGTGCGCTCCATGTAGTTCACAAATTCAGTCATAACCACAGCTTCGCTTAACCGGATGGAGTATGCAAGCGCATCAGACCTTCCTGGGTTGCCGACGCGATGAGTCGTCCGTCCCGGGTATAGAAACTTCCCCTGTTGAAGCCTCGAGCACCGCCCGAATAGGGACTGTCCTGGTAATACAGTAACCATTCATCAGCCCTGAAAGGTTCGTGAAACCACATGGCATGATCGAGGCTGGCTGTCTGGAAGTTCTCCTCCGTCCAGCCGATGCCGTGGGGGCGGAGCGCATTGTCCATGAGGGTCATATCGGAAGCGTAGGCCAGTACACACTGGTGTAATCGAACATCGTCAGGGATCTTATCGACCGCTCTGATCCAGACCCGCTGGTGCGGGGGCATTGGATCAGGCTTGAAGTCGTTCGTGCCATCCTGGAAGCGCATTTCAATTGGATCAGCGCGGTTCAGGAAGTTCTCTCGATACTCCTCCGGGATATCGTTGATATAGCTGGCCCTGAGTTCCTCCTGGCTGGGACAGTCCTCCGGCGGTGCAGCGTCGGGCATGCTCATCTGATGATGCAGGCCCTCTTCAATAACCTGAAAGGAAACCGACATGCTGAAGATGGCTTTGCCTCTTTGTACAGCGACGACCCGTCTCGTGTTGAAGCTTTTCCCGTCTCGAATACGGTCAACGGAGTAGACGATGGGTATGGTTGTGTCCCCGGGTCTCAGAAAGTAGCCATGCAGTGAGTGAGCAATCCTGCTTTCGTCCTCAACGGTCCGTGAGGCTGCGACCAGCGCCTGCCCGATCACCTGCCCACCATAAACGCGCTGCCAGCCCTCGGCGGGACTGGTGCCTCGAAACATATTCACTTCGATGGGTTCCAGATCGAGCAGATCCAGCACATCCTGTAACGCTGTATTCACGCTTTATATCCCGTTTCATGTCGCCAGGGATGCAGCCAGCAGGCTGCATCCCGATGAGTGTCAGCTCTGAAGATCAGTACTTATAGCTTTCTGTCTTGAAGGGGCCGGCCTGAGGCACGTTAATGTAGCTTGCCTGGTCCTCTGTCAGTTGCGTCATGACGCCACCGAAGCCCTGCACCATGTAGCTCGCCACTTCCTCATCGAGGGCCTTTGGCAGTACTTCGACAGTGACGTCCTGCCGCTGGTTGGGGTCGTGATCGGCCCAGGCCCTTTCGTACAGGTACATCTGTGCCAGAACCTGGTTGGCGAAGGAACCATCCATAATGCGGCTTGGGTGACCTGTTGCATTGCCGAGGTTTACCAGCCTGCCTTCTGACAGCAGGATGACGTAGTCCGTGGGGTCATCACTTCGGTAAACCTTGTCGACCTGGGGTTTAACTTCTTCCCAGCGCCAGTTGTCCCGCATGAACTGGGTGTCGATTTCCGTGTCGAAGTGACCAATGTTGCAAACAATGGCGTTACTGGCAACGGTGCTGAGCATGTGTTGATCACAGACATTCACATTGCCGGTGCAGGTCACGATCAGATCGGTTTTCTGCATCAGGTCCAGGTCAATGTCTTCTCGTCGACGCGTATTGAAACCTCCCCGGTAGGGAGACACCACCTCGTAGCCGTCCATGCAGGCCTGCATGGCGCAAATGGGATCGACCTCCACGACCCGTACCACCATACCCTCCTGGCGCAGGCTCTGAGCTGACCCTTTACCGACGTCACCATAGCCGATGACGAGAGCCCTTTTACCGGCCAGCAACATGTCTGTTGCACGTTTAATGGCGTCGTTCAGGCTGTGCCGACAGCCGTACTTGTTGTCGTTTTTGGATTTGGTCACTGAGTCGTTAACGTTGATAGCCGGGACCTTCAGTTCGCCGTTGGCAAGCATTTCCGGGAGACGGTGTACGCCGGGGGTGGTTTCCTCGGTGATGCCGTGAATTTGGTCGAGGAGTTCTGGATACTTGCTGTGTACCATTTCTGTCAGGTCGCCGCCGTCATCCAGGATCATATTGGCGTTCCAGGGCTTACCGTCTTTGAGGATTGTTTGTTCAATACACCAGAAGAATTCTTCTTCAGTTTCCCCTTTCCATGCATAAACCGGAATCCCGCTCGCCGCTATAGCGGCTGCGGCATGATCCTGGGTTGAGAAGATATTGCAGGAGGACCACCGTACGTCAGCCCCGAGGTCGACCAGCGTTTCGATCAGCACGGCAGTCTGGATCGTCATATGGATGCAACCCAGGATATTGGCCCCTTTCAGTGGCTGCTTGTCGCGATACTGCTCCCGTAACGCCATCAGCGCGGGCATTTCTGCCTCAGCCAGTTTGATTTCAGCCCGGCCGAAGTCGGCCTGGTTAATATCAGCAATCTTGTAATCAGTCATCATTTACTCCGTGTTAAGACTTGTGGAAGAGTCGGACCTGGACCTGGAAGCCGTTTTTCAAGCCCAGGTAGGCACTCTGTCCGGTGTGAAAGTGGGCAGCGGTTGCCCAGTGTTCGAGTTCCTCTGGATCAAAACCCTGCCAGAGGTCGCCGCAGGTGTCGCTCGTCCAGGCCTGGTCGTGGGAAGTCAGGTCGGCAATCAACAGGCAGCCGTTCTCTCTCAGGGAACGGTAAGCGTCCTGGAAGAACACGGCGGGAGAGGCGATGTGGTGCAGGACCATGTTCACGACGATCAGGTCGGCAGCCTGCTGGTATGCTGTCAACTCGCCTTCAAAAAACGCTTCTGCTTCTAACTGGTTCATGGCCAGGAGATCACGTGTCTTCTGCAGCATCTCGCCGTTATTGTCGATAGCGACAACCGGGCCAAACCGCCGCGTCAGTTCCAGGATCAGTGGGCTGTCACCCGGGCCGATTTCAATCACGGGGCGCTTAACGTCGACGGTCATGTTGTCGAGCAGATCGGTAACGCAGCTGGCGTAACTGTTGAACTCTGCAATCAAATCCTGGTTGCTCTTGAGGCTAACGAAATTCCTGTCGAAGAATTGACTGGCCCGGTCAGTACGAGCTTTGTGGACCTGTTCAATCGCACGCTGAATATCCTGGCCCGGCGTAATGGAGTCGATGGATGCCAGGAGGCTCTCTCGCATAGACCGGATCGGGTCTATGGCACCGATCACGGCCCGACGATAGTAGATTGAGTTGCCCTGTCGCCGGGTGTCGACGAGTCCCGAATTGCTGAGCACTTTGAGGTGATGGCTCAGCGCAGGCTGCGCCACGCCAAGAATCTGGGAAAGTTCCAGGACACCGAAGGACTCTTTAGCGAGAACACGCAGGATCAGCAGGCGCAGCTGGTCTGCAGTCGCCTTGCAGTAGCTGGCCAGAGTGTCGAATTCAGCGCTGGTTTGGTTCAGCATGGGTGGGGTGACGGCAAAAAGGGCGTCATAGTAAGAGAAGCAGATAGCTATATCAAATTATTTTTATATAGATTTTACAGGAAATTGAGTCAGCCGTTAGCCAGGTTTGCGTTCCTGAAATCCTGCACTGACCTGCCGGCAAAAAAACGGGTTACTGGCATGTAGGGAAAAGGCATTTAGGGAAAAGGCGTATAGCAAAAGTAGTGGAAAGCCCGGCCCGGGCATACTCAGGGGGATAGGTTGGTTCAGCTGGCGGCGAAAGCGTCTGAGCGTTCTTTCTGCTCGCGATAGATGGGCAGGCTGACCTGAATGCTCACGCCTTTGCCGTCAAGCAGGTTGGACGCTTTGACAGAACCGCCATGATGCTCGGCAATAATTCGGACCACATAAAGACCCATGCCGAAGTGGAGTTGGTTGTCAGAGTTTCCTTCACGGATCGACACCATTGAATCGAAGATATTCTCGACCTGATCGTCAGCGATAGTTGGCCCCTGGTTGGTGACAAACAGGGAGAGAAAATTCGCATCAGCATTGATACCGACGGTGATAATGGAACCGGACTCTGAAAAGTCGACGGCGTTATCCACCAGCTTATCCAGGAGTTGCTCGATCCGGAAGTCAGAGACCTCCGCCTTGATACCTCGTTCGATACCCTGGTAGCGAAACTCGCGGTCCGGGTGGATGCTGTGGCAGTTCTGCAGGTAATTCTGCACGAGCTGGTGCAAGTCGATAATTTCCAGCTCCTCGGCTTCCAATGCGTCTTCCAGGCTGGCAGCGTCGGCAAGATTCTGAACGATCATGCCGATCCGGGTGACACCTCGCTTGGCTGCTTCCAGGTACTTGCCCCTGGCGTCAGGTGATTCCTCGTATTCAAGGTTATGGAGAGAGGTCGACAGGGTGTTCAGCGGGTTGTTGATCTCATGCCGGAGAGTCCGCGGCATGTTTTCCAGGAACTGGTTGTGCTGGTGCAGCCTCGACAGCATGCCGGAAATACTGCGGGCCAGGTCGCCGATTTCATCGCCTGATGCCGTTTCAGCATTCAATTGGTTCGTTTTCAGTCGTCCGTAGATGTCTATGGCACCGGTTGCTTCTGAACCGAGTTTGCGGATGCGTGAGGCGAGCCGGAGGGAGAACATCAGGATCAGTGCGACGAAAATCATCAGGGAGAGGATCGAGAAGCTGATACTGCGCTGCAGAGCGTCTCGCCGGAGTTGTAGAATCCGGTTGGTGTTCTGCTTGAGCAGGACTGTGCCGATAATTTCATCCTGGGCAATGATCGGGTGAGCGGCGACAATGACTTCGCCCTCTTCATTGGAATATCGACGCTGGTAAGTCGGTCGACCGGAAAGTGATGCCTTGATCACCTCGTCGTCATCGAGGGGAGAGGCCCTGAGATTGGCTTCGATCAGGTCGTAAAGCGGATCCATCAGGTAGCTGATCAGTTGGAACCAGGCCTGATCGGATTCGACAGATGCCTGTTGCTGCGGTGTACTATCGTAACTTCCGATTTCTGCCCGTACCCGGCGTTGTGCATCGATGACCTGTATGTTCGCACCCGAGTAACCAAGGCCTTCAATGATGCGCAGGACCTCAGGTGATTTCAGGAGGACAAGGCCATACGCTTCTCTTCCCGCTGACGGCAGTGTACCGGTGATGGATTCGATGGCCCGACTCTCGGGATCATCCACGT
>CAXPUI010000457.1:0-15776 GCA_964220205.1 Candidatus Allofontibacter communis
CAAACCTGATCAAGAACAGCAGCACAGATTTCAACCCGTCAGAAATATTTCCCAGTTCGGCATCAAACACTGCGCGGTTCAGAAACCAGCCGGTGAAGATCGCGATGAGCATGCCACCAACCGGCAACATGATGTTGTTCGACACATAGTCCATCGTATCGAAGAAAGTTCGCCCAGGCAGCAGCGTGACATCCGCCATGATGTTGAACGAGAAAGCGCTGCCCAGACCAATGAACCACGCCAGCCCCCCCACGAGAATCGCTGCAATAGCCCTGCTTACCTTCAGCTTTTCCACCAACCAGGCGACTGCAGGTTCAACGAGAGAAATCGCCGACGTGATGGCCGCAAACGTGACCAACAGGAAAAAGAGCGAGCCGAATAGCTGCCCGCCTGTCATCTGCCCAAAAGCCAGCGGCAGCGTGATAAACATCAGGCCTGGCCCCGCCGAGCTTTCAAGCCCGTTAGCAAAGACCATGGGGAAAATCACCATACCGGACAGCAGGGCAACACTGGTGTCCAGCAGTGCTATGGTGACGGCAGAGCTGACAATCGAGGCGGATTTAGGCAAATAGGCGCCGTAGGCCATGATGGCGCCCATACCAAGACTAAGCGTAAAAAATGCCTGTCCCATCGCCATCAGAATCGCTTCTCCCGAAAACGCCTCCGCTTTGAAAGAAAACATAAAGGCCAGCCCCTCCAGGAAGTGTCCCGAGGTGGTGGCGGCCCAGGCGACCAGGACAAGCAACAGCAAGAACAGTGTGGGCATCAGATACTTGACGGTTGTCTCCAGCCCCCTGCTGACACCACGGGCAGCAATGAAGATCGTCACTGCCATAAAAAGTGTATGCCAGCCGCTGACCGCCCAGGGATTCTCAATCAGGCTGTTAAACGAGTCCGCTGCGTAGGCCCCATCCGCTCCGACAAAGCTGCCACTTAGCATCTCCAGAAGATAAGCAATTGCCCAGCCTGCAATCACAGCATAAAACGACAGAATCATGAAACCCGCCAGGGCCCCCATCCAGCCGATAATCTGCCAGCCCACTGCTGCATTTGACTGCGTGGCCAGCATACGCATGGTGTTTATGGGACTTTGTCGACCCGCCCTGCCAAGCGTTACTTCCGACACCAAAATCGGAATACCGACCAGGAAAATACACAGAAGGTAGGTCAGCACGAAGACACCACCGCCGTTTTCGCCTGCTATATAGGGGAAACGCCATATGTTGCCGAGCCCGACCGCAGAACCCGCCGCTGCGAGAATGAACATGATACGGGAGGACCATAGACCATGGGTGGTTGCAGACATTGTTGACGCCTTTCTTCTTATTACCAGCGTCCGATTCTAAACTGTAAACGCCGCCTGCCTGAAGAGGCATTGTAACTAGGAACGAAGCATCATGCCCGTCGCTGGTAGCCCCAGGAGTACCCTGCCACCATCCTCAATGTGATGGCTGGCAACGGTCAAATGCTGGCGAACGACCCGGACGTCCCTGGCAATTCGCTCCAACGGATGCCCCTTGAAATTACCTGATGTGCCGGCCGCGTCACAGACCCGATCAACACTTTCGGCTGCCGCCCTGGCACCATCTGAACAGGCGATATGAAAAAGCGCCCTCTCTTTCAAACTGATTTCTTCGTCCTCCAGGACTTTCTGCCACATCGCCGCAACCAGCTCCATAACCAGCGCCCGGGCGCTCCTTAACCTGACCTCAGCCTCGGCGATCGCCAACTGCGCGACCGACCTCTCTCGCAAACTGCTTGAAGTGAATCGAGGAATCTTGCCTTCGGCAAGATCGACGAACACATCAAGGGCAGACCTCGCGAGACCAAAACCAATAGCGACCTTGTTGTAAGACAGCCGTGCACCAAGCGGGAAACGCAACAACGCGGAATCCGAAATGGCACCCCCCAGTGGCGCGACAATCTGGTTATCCGGCACCCAAAACTCCCTGACGTGGACATCATGTGAACCTGAACCGCGCATCCCACTGACATCCCAGGTTTCTTCAATGTCAAAATCTGGCTCAGGAACCATGGCATAAACGAAGTTTCTGTCGACCTTTCCATCTTCTTCACGACGGACCGTGGCAGCAAAGACGGAGGAATTCTGACAACCGGAAACAAACTGCCAACTTCCATTGACGCGGTATCCATCTCCCTCACGGGTGGCTCGACCGACGCCGGCGGTTGATGAACAGAGAATAACCATGGGATCTTCCAGCAGATGCTTACAGTCGTCACAGCCTGGAGCTATCAGACCAAAATTCTCGATACCGATCATCAGATTCCAACCTGCTGATCCATCGAACCTCGACACCGTCTCGATAGTCTCGATCTGGGTGAGCGGACTGGCTTCTTCACCACCATAGGTTGTCGGAGCGCCAATTCTGTATAGTCCGTTTGCTGACAGTGCTGCCGCAACAGGGGCCGGTAACCTACACTCCCGGTCGGCTTCATCTGCATGTTCACGAATCAATGTTTCCAACGCCAGAGCTCGCTCCACCGGCGTCGTACCTAGACCATTCATGATTGGATCATAACATCTATAATGACGTACTCAGGAAGACATGATGGCTAAAGCAAAGAAGAAACCCAAAGCAGCGTCCAGCACCATCGCAATCAACAAGCGTGCAAAATTCGACTATCACCTGCATGACTCGTTTGAGGCAGGATTGGCGCTGGAGGGCTGGGAAGTCAAATCGCTCAGAGCAGCTAAATGCCAGCTCCTGGACACCTATGTCCTGTTAAAAGGTGGCGAGGCGTTCCTGCTCGGCTGCACCATCACCCCCCTGCCCTCGGCATCGGCTCACGTCCCAGCAGAGCCCCAGCGGACGAGAAAGTTGCTTCTCCACCGCAGGGAGATCGCGAGGTTAATCGGCGCGACACAACAAAAAGGCCAGACCTGTATTCCCGTAGCGCTCTACTGGAAGCGTAACCGGGTCAAATGTGAAATCGCCCTGGCAACGGGCAAGAAGGAACATGACAAACGAGCGACTATCAAGGAACGGGACTGGAATCGGGACAAGTCAAGGATGTTAAAGCAGGATCGCTAGTCCCGCTAACCGCTATGACCGATCGCAGTTAACAAGGGCCCATAGCTGAAGCAAATTGGCGGAGGTTCTCATCAGAAATTTGAGCCACCGGACGGCAGGCCTCCGGATAGGAATTTCCGGCATTGGCAGAGCCCCTTCAACCGGAAGAAGCAGCAAACAATCATGGCATCGACTTCAAGTTACAAACACGACACAAGCCGCAAACAAGAGCATGATCGACGTAACGGGACCCCAAAGGAGCCTCTCTGGCTTCGATGGCGTAATCCAATTTAACGTGGTACTCAGCGCTTGCATTGCCAGGGCCGCATACGACGTCCATCCTGGCCAGTTTGGTATCAGTTCAGCCGCTGAGGTAACGCTCAACCCCATGCAGGCCAGTACTGGAACGAACAGTATTGCGGCTATTCGACCAGGAAGTGGCAGCACTCCTTCATAGCGCCCCCCTTGGGGCAGTTGCCCCCACGGAGCGCCGGCGACCAGGCAGCATTGAAACAGAATGAGCAAGACAACAATGACGGCGTACAAGATAGCCAGAATTTGTTCTAACCCCACCGACAACACCATAAACTGACCAACGCTTTCACCAACCGTCGGTATTTGTGAATTTATAGGAGGAAAATTGGTGGAGGCGTCGGGAATCGAACCCGAGTCCGTCAGTTCTCTGCCTTCAGCTCTACATGCATAGTTTGTCTATTATTTGACCATTGGTTAACCCGACAAACAGGGATCCAATGGCGAGCTTGCTTCAAATTTAACTGCGTCCACCACAAGCGGGGTCTGACAGCGATCCCATGAGTCGAGCACCCGGTTTGGATACATGGGCACATCCGCCCCGGGTTTAGCTAGCCTAAACGGCTCCTAAGAGACTTTTAAGCAGCTAGTGCGTAGTTTTCGTCGTTGGCAACTATAAAAGTTACAGCGATTGTTTTACGAGAGTCACTACCCTCTCGACATGCACCTCAGGTTTCGCAACCGGCGTCGAAGCCAAGTCGCCCCCTTCTGACTTGACCATTATACGTCATTTATACGTTTTTTGACGGACGGCTGGGCTTCATCAAACCTCCCGACGGAGATCGATACCGAGTTGACGTTTACTGAAACACCTGGCTCGTGAAGTAACCATGGAACTGGTGAGGCAGGTGATGTTTCAACTTCGCCGTGCACACGCGATCGGTAATATCGTCCGCGCGATAAATCTGCAGTTCGCTCATATGCTCAAAGCCGTTGTAGACCACCTCCAGGAGGTAGCCATCGTCTTCGCTATCAGCATGCTCACTGGGGGCATACATAGGCTCCGACCCGAAGTAGCCCGGCGGCAGGCTGACTACCGTCGCATCACCATCATGGGTCACCCGGGAAATAGCATTGAAAAAACTATTTGCACCATTATCAACAGAACAGGCGGTATAGGTAACGTTGTTCTTTTTCCCAGCATAGCTTGGATTAAAGGTAGGAAACTCTGACTCTGTGGCCGTCACCTGCTCGCTTCGCAGCTGACCAGAGCGCATATTGAGGTAATAACGCATGTACGTACCGCCCCCAAACCGGTTGTCCGGATTAAAAACATCCGTGAGCGTTTCGTTCGCCTCGAAATTATCCTGGAACATACCATCAATAACGATTTCATCGTCCACTTCAAACGCATTGCCAAAGTGAATGATCGCTCCCGCATCAGTTTCAAATCGCTTTACCTCTTCCAGCGTTTCAAGGTCAACGACAACGACCTG
Organism: Candidatus Allofontibacter communis; assembly: GCA_964220205.1. Lineage (GTDB taxonomy): Bacteria > Pseudomonadota > Gammaproteobacteria > Pseudomonadales > Azotimanducaceae > UBA9659. Next base: position 4,781 of record CAXPUI010000457.1, read on the forward strand.
CATAGGAACTGACTCATTGAAGACAACCTGGTCGGAAATCGTTCGAGTACCCAGTATGACGGGCAACATATTGCCGAAAACAATAGAGCCAAGGAAGAAAATCGCATAGCGATCGCTGAGCGCAAAATCATGGCAGAAGGGAAACGTCTCGAGCGGTATCTGTCCCTTTCTGAACAGGACGCCATCCGAGTTGATGCGATACATGTTCAGACATGGCTTGGGTCCTTTCAGGCCAAATCCTGAAATTCCCGCACCGAAGTTAATGTAGTCACCGGTTCTATTGTGAACCTTGCCATGGGCGCTGAATACCATCGACGGATCGAGTTCGTCTTGGTAGGTGAACTCACCGACGGTGTCCAACGTGCCTGGTTCTAACTTCCAGGGCTTACCCCCTTCATTGAGCGCCAGCAAATGACCCCCGTGGTAAATCGTACTGGTATTAGCCGGGTTTGCCGGCATCTTCAGGACATTTTTCGTCAGGCCACCAGGAATCTGGGTGCCAAAGCCCCGATACAGGATCTTCTGCGCTGCGGTTTCTTCAATGTATTTTGGTGTCCGGACATATCGGTTTTTGAAACGAGCGGCACCATCGCAAAAACTGAAGGAACAGAGCATGCCGTCACCATCAAACCAATGACCGTAAGGAGTTTCCCCAATTCGCTGACGACCCGGGCCGTTTCTGAAAAACGTACCTTTCAAGTCTCCCGGAATTTCTCCATCCAGGTCATCCAGAATATAGTCATGCTCACTATCGAGATTCTCCAGGCCACCATGGCAGCTTGGTATCTCATTCGTACCTTCAACCTGTGCGCTCATATTCTCATCTATCCTTACTTCTTACTTCCTGATGCATGAATGCTTAGTGCTTCCCTTTGCCTATATGAAGACGCATTGAAGCGGTATGCGACGGGACGCAGATTATCAAGCAAAGAGACTCTTTCGCCATATCGCGAATAGCCGACATAATCACGGATAGCCTGATGCTGAACGCTCCTGTTGTCCCACATAACCAGTGTGTTTTCGGTCCAACTGACCCGGCATTGGAGACGCGCGTTACCCATAATGAACTCGTAGAGGCCATTCAATATCATCTGGCTTTCCCACGTCGGCATGCCTTCTATGTGCGAGGTAAAACTTCGATTGACAAACAAGACGGGTTTACCGCTTTCAGGGTGCGTAGTCACGACAGGGTGGCTGGCCTGAGGATAGGACTGACCTGGCTTAAGACTGATCCCGTAATTTCGCAGGTCGATCATGCCATCATGAAGCGCCTGCTTGCCATCGAGCAGTATTTTCAGGTCCTCCGAGAGTTCTTCCCATGCGAGACACATGTTCGCAAACATCGTATCGCCACCACCATTTTCCGGGACCTTGGTCACATAAAGCAGTGACGCCATGGGCGGGACCCGCTCACAGGTAATATCTGAATGCCAGGCCTCCCCATTGCTCTGTCTCGCATCCGGCGGGGTGTCGATCGCGAAGATCTCAGGGTCATCACCTTTGTTCATGCCTTCCCGGTGCGACGGATGAATATGCAGGTCACCAAAATAGCGGCCGAACGTTTTGTGCTGTTCCCTGGTAAGTTTCTGGTCCCTGAACACCAATACCATGTGCTCGACAAACAAGGCACGCAACGTATCCACGGTTTCGGCATCCAGCGGTGCAGCAAGATCAATGTCACTGATTTCGGCACCGATATTGGGTGTCACTCGGGTAACCTGCATAGCAGTTCGCCATCCAGTAAACATCGGATTAAACCACAACCCGAAGGTGAGCTACAGGTCATACGATGTGCTAATGTCCCGTGCATGAACAAGCGACACGCAGTACTGTTAGTGAACCTCGGCACGCCCGACGACCCAAGTGAGACCTCGATTAGAAACTACTTGCGGCAATTCCTGTCAGATCCACGCGTTGTCGATCTACCTCGGTGGCTATGGCTGCCAATCCTCAAACTCATAATCCTGCGGGTCAGGCCTGCAAAACTGGTCGAAAAATACGAGTTGATCTGGGGAAAGTACGACGGACCCATTCGGAATATCACCTCTGCACTGGCAAAGAGGGTGCAGCATCTCCTGCCCGATCTCTCAATCCAAAGCGCCATGACCTACGGCGGACCATCCATTAGCGATGCATGCAATCAACTAGCGGACATCGACCACATTACTGTCCTGCCACTGTTCGCCCAGTATGCCGGCGCAACAACCGGCGCGGTGACCGACGCTTTCGAGCAGGCAAACGTATCAAGGCAGTTCGACTCAGAACTCATTGGCGATTATCACGATAACGCCCGTTATATCGCCGCACTGACTGAATCCATTAGGAAGCATAAGATGTTTCGCGACCAGTCACCCTTTATCGTCTTTTCCTACCACGGTATCCCTGAATCACAGTCCAGGAATGATCCTCGCTACCGTTATCAGTGTAATCGGACATCCGAACTGGTGGCAGCGCAGCTGGGTCTGGAAGCCAGTCAATGGCGGACAACTTTCCAGTCCCGCTTCGGTCCTGAAGCCCTGCCCTGGCTGAGGCCCTACACCGATGAAACCATGAAAGGGCTCCCGGCCGAGGGGATCCGGGATGTTCTCGTTATCTGTCCCGGTTTCGCTGTCGATTGCCTGGAAACTATCGAAGAGATCAAAGTCTTGAATCGCGAGATTTTCATTGCAGCCGGGGGAAATGCCTTTGGCTATGTGAAGGCACTGAACGCCTCCTGGGCTCATGCCGAGGTTATCGCCGATGTTATCGAACGAACCATGACGTCCAGGCGCGCTCAGGATAACAATTGACAACGGTGCGCAGGTGCCTCCCACAGCAACGGCAACAGCAACAGCAACACCAATGACACGCTACCGTATCAGACCTTGAAATCCGTCTGGACGATGCTCATCGCCAATTCTTTGTCAGTGATGAACTCCAGCAAGGCTGCCTGACCTTTTTGAGTCGCTTCGATACCCCGCTGCAACGCAGCCTTGATATCACTGGGCTCTGTCACCCGCTCCCCATATCCTCCGAAAGCTTTCGCCATATCAGCATAGTTTCCTGAGATATCAGTGCTGCGATATTTCTCGGTGGATACAGGCATGATTGGCAGCTCGATTGCCATGGAAAAATTATTGAAGAGGATCGACAAGATCGGCAGGTTCTCGCGGACAGCCGTTTCAAAGTCCATCCCAGTAAAGCCAATCGCAGCATCACCCCAGACATTGATACAGAGGGCCTCTGGTCTTGCGAGCTTGGCCCCCATGGCCAGCCCGAGGCCATAGCCCAGCTGTGTTGTCTTACCCCAACCGATATAGCTCAGCGGTGTTGTACTAACCCAGAAAGGCGTGATCTGATCTCTTGGACTACCTGCATCGTGCGTAATGACCGTATTGGCTTTATCAACCAGGTTGTTCAGTTCCCAAAGTACCCGATAGGGCGAGATCGGTGCCTCATTGTTGGTTAACTTGGGCATCCATTCGGCCAGCCAGTTTTCCCTGACCACCTGGATGTCCTGGCTGACAGTCTGACGATCATCTGCAGAACTTCGACCAAGTCCTGACATCGCTTCGTTCAGCATGGCAAGCGTCAGCTTCGCATCTCCTACCATGGTGTGCGCAGCCGGCACATCCTTGTTCAGGTCCATGGGATCCAGGGTGGCGTGAATGATGGTCTTGCCACGTGGCATAGGTACCCCAAACCCTGTCAGCGCAAAGCTGCAACCAATACCGAAAATAACGTCCGCTTGGTCAAGAAACTGGTGTACAGCCCTCGGCAGGGACCGACCACCGGAGCCCAGCGACAGCGGATGATCTTCGGGGAAGGCACTTTTACCCTCGAGGCTCGTCGTGACCGGGATATTCCAGTCTTCTGCGAGCTGTTTGAGCTCATCCCACGCCTTGGCAAAATGCACCCCCTGGCCTGCATAAATGACCGGGTTCTTCGCCGCAGCCAGGACCTCTGCGGCATTTTGAACATCCAGCGGGTCAGGTGCACTGCGGGACTGGAAACTCGGTACGTAAGTAAAGTCATCCGGTATCTCTTCACCGAACACATCAAGCGGCACCTCGATCAGGACCGGACCGCCGCGCCCGTTACGCAGCTGGGAAAACGCCCTGCGCATGACGTCCGGCAAAAACTTACCCATGGATATGGGCTCAGCCCACTTTGTTACATGTTGCATGTTGAGCACAGAATTGAAGTTCGGGTAGTAGGACGCGACTTTCCGCGGGTAGCCTGCGGGCATTACAAGAATGGGAATGGATTCACTGTAGGCCTGGGCGACACCACCAAACGCATTCTCCGCACCCGGCCCATGTTGCATGACAAAAACACCGATATCGTCACCGGATGACAACCGCGAAACGGCATCTGCCATATGCAGTCCAATTCGTTCCTGTCTAACGATAATCGTCCTGATATCTGCTTCAGCGGCTGCCTCAATAATGGGATTAACGGGATAGCCGATGATGAACTTTATATTTTCACGTTTCAGGACTTCTGCGATCGCATTAACGACTTTCATTGGATGAACCTCCTCCGAGCGGTAACTCTTATCTGTTAGGACCTCTGTTCATAGGAATCGGCTGCCATCGCTCCAGCTCCACCTTAGGCAGGACCGTTGGGTTAACACAGCTCATTGGCCATTTACCTTGCAACACCAGCGCCACCTCACGGGCAGCTCTCCGTCTGGTTTCAGGCCGCATCCTGGTCGTCGCAGATGCCGCATGCGGCGTAATAATCACATTGTCCATCGACAGTAGTGGGTTATCGGGCTCAGGGGGCTCTTTTTCCATGACGTCCAGTCCAGCAGCTGCGATCTGGCCATTCTGGAGAGCCCGTATCAAGGCTGCCTCATCAATCGTGCCACCTCGACCGCAATTGATGACACTGACGGTATTTTTCATCGCCGCAAACTGATCGTCGCTCAGCATGCCACGAGACGAATCATTCAACCCCGGATGAATCGACAAGTAATCTGATCGTTCCAACAATTCGTCCAGCGTGACCGGTTCAACTCCTTCTGCGGTCATCTTCAGTTCCGTCACAAACGGATCATAGGCAATTATGTGCATACCAAATGGCTTGGCACGCCTGGCAACCGCTGTCGCAACATTCCCGAAAGAGATCAGCCCTAGTGTCTGACCCCAGAGACGCGGTATCTCATTTAACACCGGACGACCCTTGTACCAGTCACCACGACTGGCCATCTTGTCCATGAGTTTGACCCGTCTGGCGCAAGCCAACAAAAGCATCAGTGTGTGATCGGCGACTTCTTCAATAAAAATATCAGGCGTGTTGGTAACGACAATGCCTGCCTCCGTGGCAGCATCAACATCCACCATATCGACACCAACGCTGCCGACACCCACCACCGCACACTTCTCCAGGCCGGCGATAACCTGCTGGTCGATTCGAATGCCCCAACTGGTGATGATGCCATCCGCGTCTTTCGCCCCTTCAATGAAGGTTGCCGGGGACGAACTGTCGACCTCTACCAGTTCAGCAACATCCTTGAGTGATTCCAACTCCAGGGCATATCGTTCCTCAAGTGGCACTTCCCTGGCAACAGCGGGCAGCTGAACTACAACTTTCTTTTTTGACATTCCGTTCTCCTGACTCGACTGCTTTAGGGAACACTCAAGATACCGAATCAGTCATGTCCTTGCCACTCCGGGTCCAAGATCATGAAAAACAGCTCAAGCATCCGATAGGTCAAACCCCACACCACTTCATCATCCACTCGATACCCCGGAAAAATCATGGATTCGCCACCCACACCGAAATCATGCATGGTATGGGAAACTCCCCGGTGCATGTCTGACAGGGATCCCCATAAGACATCAGCAACCTCGTAGTTGGGTACAAAACGTTCAACCGGTCGAGTCAGTTCATAAACAAAGGGAGCTACGACCATATCAAGATTTCGGCCACGGGGGTTTGCCTGCACCCAATCGATCTCGCCAATGTATGAGGCATACTCCACCAGATCCAGGCCAATCTCTTCCATCGTTTCACGCTCAGCCGCCTCCCGCAGAGAACCATCTGTTTCATCCTGATGACCACCCGGGAACGCCATATGACCGGACCAGGGATCTCCTTCCTTGATGGCGCGTAAAATAAAGAGAGCTTCCGTGTCATCGTCATCAGGGCGGAGCACGACGGCAACGGCCGCGCGGCGGGTCGAGCTTTTGATTTCGCGTCGCTCCGGTGCATGGTTGCGAACAGACTCGCGAATCTTTTCAATATGTAGCAGTGACATCGGGAACAAAGTAACGGATTCTTTGCCAAATTGTAATATCACCTTTTGGAGCATCCAGTGGTCCGAGCACTATCCCGTTACCTGGCAATCCTGCTAACGGCCACATCAATACTTATATCCGGTTGTTCGACGAACCCCGTCACTGGCAGGAGCGAACTTTCCCTGATCAGCGAGCGCCAGGAACTTGCTATCGGTCAACGTCAGTTCATGCCGGCCCAGCAATCCGCCGGCGGGACCTACAGCGTCGATACAAACCTGGTACGGTACGTTAATAAGGTCGGCCAGCGACTCGCTGCTGTCAGTGACCGAGACCTCCCTTACGAATTCGTTGTTATCAATGACTCTACTCCCAATGCCTGGGCGCTGCCCGGCGGCAAGATCGCGATTAACCGCGGTCTGTTGATGGCACTGGAAAATGAAGCGGAACTTGCGGCGGTACTTGGGCACGAGATCGTCCATGCAGCTGCAAGACACGGCGCAAGAACAATGGAACGCGCGATGCTGCTTGAGGGAGTCGTCACCCTGACCGCCGCCGGACTCCAGGATTCAGAATACTCGAACTACATTATCGACGGGGCCAGCGTCGGCGCCCAGATGATCAATCACCGGTACGGTCGCAACGCCGAGCTTGAGGCGGATCACTATGGCATGATCTACATGGCAAGAGCAGGATACGATCCCTCTGCCGCTGTGAGCCTGCAGCAGAAATTTGTCAAACTCAATGCGGGTCGATCCGAAACCTGGTTATCCGGCCTGTTCGCAAGTCACCCTCCTTCTACAGAACGACTCGCGCAAAACAAGGAACAGGCCAGTCTGCTCTCCTCCCAGGCCACTCGAGATTGGGAGCTCGGCCGCGATAGGTTCAATAATCAACTTGCCTATCTTGCTGACAGGCGATCAGCCTACGAGGCCTTTGATCAGGCCAGGACCCTCATCAACGAGCGAGAAGCTTCGGTCGCGATGAGCCGCATCAATCGTGCAATCAAACTCGAACCACAGGAGCCCAGGTTCTATGGTTTGCGGGCGGACATCTCGTTTGCCCGGGAGAATTTCCAGCAGGCAATTACCGACTACGACAAGGCACTAGACAAAGACAACAGCTTTTATAAATTTTACCTGGGTCGTGGACTGAGTCATGCCAGGTTAGGAAACCGCAGCCGGGCACGGTCCGACCTTGAGAAAAGCAACAGCCTGCTGCCGACTGCCAGGGCAACCAACGAGCTGGGTCATTTATCGTTGGCTGATGGTAACCGCGATCAGGCAAAGCAGTATTTCTCGGCAGTAGCCGCAACCTCCGGTCCACTCAGTCAGTCTGCTCGACAAGCTTTTGTCAGGCTCGACCTGGCTGACAACCCGGCGGCTTACTTTCGAGGCCAGGCAGTCCTGCGTGATACCACGCTGGTCGTCATCATCACCAATCAATCGGGCTTGACCACTCGCGATACTGTCGTGCAGATCAGGGCCAGTATCGACGGCCAATATCGCCAGATCAGACGCAAGATAACCACCATGAGCCCGGAGAGCCAGATCACCATTTCCACCGGCTGGCAGGCGGACCGTACCAACCTCTCTGAGATCGATATCAGGGTTATCGCAGCCTCAACCTAGTCGCTAGCTGGCACGGCAACAGCAATGCAGGGATCTCGCGAGAATCCCTTGTGATAGTATGTCATCAATGAGCTCCGCAGCAGATTCGCCTGCCCTCGGCAAACCATCGCCACTTCACAGCACGTTCAAGGCTTTCGAATTGTCGAATTTTCGCTGGTTCTTCGCCAGCTTGTTCGGCAACTTCGCGTCGATGAACATCCAGATGTTTGTCAGAGGCTGGCTTGTTTTCGAAATCACCGGCAGCTACGAGAAGCTGGGCTGGATGACCGCCGCCGGAGGCCTGGTGGGACTTTTCGCCGCACCCCTGGGCGGAGTCATCGCAGATCGTGTCCGACAGAAAAAACACGTGATTCAAATCGCCGGCATAGCCAATATGGGGGTAACCCTGTGGGTGGCATGGCTGATCCATGATGAGGTCCTGGGTTTCACTCACCTGCTGATCGCCTCAATCCTACAGGGCATCATCATGAATTCGATGATGCCGGCCCGCCAGGCGCTCACCAAGGATGTGGTTGGCCTGGAACTATTGACCAATGCAATAGCTTTGAATACTTCCGGGATGAACGTCGCCCGACTACTCCTACCGGGACTTGCAGGCGGCATGGTCGCTGCATTGGGTGGTGGTGACGGCAACATCGAGCCGGCCAAATGGGTTTACCTGGCCATGGCCGGGCTTTACCTCTCCAATTCGGTCCTTATGGTCAAAGTCAACGTCGCCGATAATCCCCAGAGTGCTGAAGCAGACAAACCCTTTTTCCTGGAGATGCGCCTGGGTTTCCGGTATGTGCTGCAAACACCTGTGATCCTCATGCTCCTGGGTTTCAATTTCCTGATGGTATTCTTCAGCCTGACTTACTTCACGCTCCTGCCAGGCTTTGTCAAAGACGTATTGAATCAAGGTCCCGACGGCCTGGGTTTACTGATTTCCATTTCAGGCATTGGCTCTCTGACCGGGTCACTGATCGTTGCGTCCCTGCCGAACAGGAAACGGGCAAGAGCACTGCTCTATGGAGCGTTCATCATGGGCATTGCCCTGCTCGCCTTTGCCATGTCAACGCACTACTGGCTGTCTGTACTGCTGTTGACCTTCGTTGGACTCGGACAGGCTGCACGGATGTCCCTGTCTAATGTACTGATCCAGTCTTACGTCGACGACGAGTACCGAGGGCGGGTGATGAGTATCTATATGCTGGAGATGTCTTTCCTGTCCATCGCGATTTATCCAATCAGCCTGTTCGCCGATTATTTCGGCCCCCAATGGGCTGTAGGACTCTCCGCTGCCTGCCTGATTATTCTGATCCTCGGCATCGCGAGCATTCCAGCGTACCGGAACCTCGACTGACCCACGCGATATCAGGAGCAGTCCTTTGCCTGTGAGGAGCCTGCGGTCTTCTGCCAGAACTAGGTCACAACTGATGAATCAACGAGTGCCACGTCTGGTCAGCATAGAAGCGTTATACACGCAGCCTTCTCATGGCATACTCAACGAACGCAAAAAGGATGTTTCCATGTATCTCCCCTGGTCAGACTCTGAAGTCACCGCTCTCCGCAGGCTAACGAACACCTGGGCGAAGACCAGTCATTCAGTAGTCCAGTGGCCGAATAATGATCTAACGATTAACGTTGACGCGAGGTCGATTAACTTAATTGCATTTGCTGGCCGCTCAGTCAGTACAACCCCACCTCGCATGAACTTCTGGCGAGTTCCCATCGAGAACGATGGTATCAACGGTTGGTCCGCCAGATACGAACGTGGTTATCGCATGGAGTTCAGTGCATGAACGATAAGAACAAGGTCCTCATCTGGGACCTGCCAATCAGACTCTTTCACTGGAGCCTCGCGATACTGGTGACTGTATCCATCTATACAGGTCTCACTGGCGGATTTCAGGAAATGGAATACCACATGTTATCCGGTTACTGCATTCTCGCCTTGATCCTGTTTCGAGTAGGGTGGGGACTATTCGGCTCTTTTCACGCTCGGTTCAGCAGTTTTGTCTCTCTCCGAAAAATTCTGCCTTACGCGCGTCATATCCTGCAGCGAGACAAACCTTCCGCCGGGCATAATCCCCTTGGCGCCCTGAGCATTATCGCCATGCTGACCGTATTACTGATCCAGGCGGGCACTGGCCTGTTCAGTGATGACGATATCATGACCGAGGGACCCCTCACTCACCTCGTCAGTGACGATCTGGGCAACCAGTTGACCAAGGTGCACCACCTGAACGCATGGCTGCTTTACGGTCTTGTTGGACTACACCTGGCAGCCATTACTTTCTACGAGCTATATCGGCGGGATCGGCTGCTATTGCCCATGATAACCGGGCGCAAGACACTGGCTGAATCCGGAACAGAGACCAGACCCATTGGGGCATATAACCTGGCGAAGGCAGTTCTGTTAGCGGCAATCTGTTCCGGGTTGGTTTACTACCTGGTGAACAAGCTCTAGTGCTACGCCAGCGCTATTCCCGGAAGTCATCATGACAACCCTTGCATGCACCACCTAGACCCTGAATCGCCGGCCCGATTTGAGCCATGTCACCTGTTGATGCGGCCTGCTCCATAACCTTTGCTGCATCGACGAACTTAGACATAGCGGCATCAAACTCTGCCCGGTTATTCCATACAGCAGGCAGAGACTCTGACTCTTCAACATCACTGCCTTCAGGGAATATACCGGGTGAAATTTCTGCCAACCGCGATATCCCGGTCGCATGCAGCGCCAACTCATCCTTGTGAACGCCTTTCCTTAGGATCGTGACCATCGCCGTCATGTGGCCGCCGATTGCTTCCATAACTCCATGTCGGTAATCGTACTCAGCTTCACCGTCCGCCAACGCGCCAGGATTCACTGACATACCCGCTATCAATAATGATGTTATCGCAATAATTCGTCCCATAAGGTGCTCCTTCCACGCAAAAAATCAAAGCTTACGCGAAAACATACCACTGATCATCCCGATAGGTTTGACGACCCCGTCAGTGGACCGTATTGTTCATCCTCTGACTTGTTGTGCGACAGGCTCAATAAATGACCGCCAAGAAAAGTTATCCGTTTGAGGCTTCTATCGAGAAGCTGGAAAAACTCGTTGAAAAAATGGAAGACGGGGATCTGACCCTAGAGGAGTCTTTGAAAGTTTTCGA
>CAXPUI010000458.1:0-2913 GCA_964220205.1 Candidatus Allofontibacter communis
GCGGGGGGAGAGTTGCTGCAGAAACAGCCGTTCGATGTTCGGATTAATGTCGGTCGAAGCAGAAGCTGAACCGGAAAGCGTCTGGGCACCAGATCCCTCTTGTGAGTGAGAAACTTCCTGGTCGCACCCGCCTAAGGCGATCAGGCTGATGGTTATAATGAGTTTTTTCATGGCTCGACGTGCTCCGGTCTTCAGATGTTCTGTGGTCCAAATGGCAATATAATGGAGAAACGGTCGCCGTGTAAAAATTCGTTGGTCCGTCTGAAGATTTTGTAGGTTATTGAAGTCATGTTTACCGACAGTACGTTCACGACGTCATGTTGTCAGCAGGTAGCATGTTAGCGAGTTCCTTTGGGTTATCGCAGAACTCTCTAAACTGCCTATCGTTTGTATTTCGAATGAGGACGAACAGGTGGATTTTGCCTGCAGGTTCCGTAAAAGGCCTGGACCCGTCTACTTGCTATGGGCAATGAACGGGAATTGCGTTAGATTCTCTGCTGGCAAAGATAAGGCAAGACAAGGTAAATATGCGTTGGTATCAGCGGGGCTCAATCAGTAAATTGATCACCCGGGAGTGATACCCGGAGTTCCCATGGCAGAGCAGATCGAAACTTCACCTGTGTGGTTAGAGCCGGAGATCGAAGATCCGGTTGAGGTCCTGCTGGATGAAATCAGCAAGCAGGTGCCAATTTCCATCGGTGTGCAGAGGTTGATGCACCTGACTCAGGATGTGAACGTAGATATCAGTCGGATCGTTGAAGTCCTGGAGCAGGACCCGACTCTTGCGTCGGAAACGATGAGACTGGCAAATAGTGCTTTTTTCGGACAAAGCCGACAGATAACTACGCTGCAGCGGGCGGTAATTGTGCTGGGGATGTCCGAGCTGCACAATGCGGCGAGGGCGCTGGCGCTGTCGGCGAAATTCAAGAGTCAACACAGGATTACTGAGCATCTCCAGGAGACTGGTGTCCTGGCAGCTAGCCTGTCGCGAAGTCTTGCGGAGAAAATTACCGGTATTGACTACTACGGTGAAGCAGAAGCTTTCCTGGCTGGCCTTTTGTGCGAAATTGGTTCGTTGGCTTGTGCGGCAATCGATACGGACGGCTATGTTGAGCTCTGGGAAGCTACGCGGGGCAATTATGATGCTCGTCGGAATCTGGAGGTCGAACGGTATTCAACCTCCTGTGAAATAATTGGAGCTGAACTCCTTGACAGGCACCAGATATCCGAAGTGATTTGCAATGCGGTCTCCGGTCGCGTGGTTGACAGCGAAGGTAGCCTGGGGACTATCGTCAGTTTTGCGCGTCGAGCCATCTATTTCATGATCAGTCACTTTTCAATACCGCAGCATGAAGAGTCGGAACGTGAATTAGCGGAAGGATTAATTACGCTGAAAACAGACCTGCGCTTGATGGAAGTTGAAGACGACCTGGTCCTCGCTCTGTGCCAGGAACATGCGGATCATGTCAGACTGAAAATCAGGTCTGGTCAGTTGCTTCGTCAGCGCTTGGTGACCTAGCTAGGTCAGACGGTCACGGGTGCCTTGGGCAGGATGACCGAGAAGGTGGTGCCGATGTTGAGCGTGGAGATCATCGAGACGTTACCGGCATGGCCTTCGACAATCTCCTTAACATTGGCCAGTCCGATACCTGAGCCATCATCACCCTTGGATGTGAAGTAACGCTCAAAAGCACGAGCCTGATCTGGCTTGGGCATGCCCTGACCATTATCAGATACCCAGAAGCGTATCACCTTGTCGTCGATGGCTTCGGCACCAATCTCGATGGCACCACAGTCCTCAATGGCATCACAGGCATTGGCAAGCAGGTTCTGGATGACGCGTGTCAACTGGCCAGCATCGCCAACAGTCGCCAGATGGCTGTCGATGCGACGATTAATGGGGATGTCAGGATTCAGTTTACCGATGAAGTCGGCCTGCTGGTTCAACAGGTTGCTGATATTGACGATTTTCTGGTCTTCAACGACCGGTGCGTGATTGATCTGTGACAGCAGTCGGGTCATGTGAGTGATTTCGCTGTTGGCCCGGTCCAGTTCATCGATCAATTCGAGGCCTTCTTCGCTGCAATGTTCACGGAGTTCGTCGAGATAGGCGCCCATCCAGCAGAGGACATTTCGCAGGTCATGTGAAACGCTGCGTGCCATGTCGACAATGGGTGCTGTATCGCCCGTTTGCTGCTGTATTTCGAGTTGGCTTGCGGTTTCCATCTGCTGGTCTCCTGGCTGTTCTGTTGGACCGTTGCTGTTTGGCTTAAATAAAGCAAACGGTGTGCCAGTTGTCCTGTGGGCTGCATCAACCGCGTAGAAGCCAGGGTTTCAGGGGTCTGTGGGCTATCTGGGAGATTGAGGTGAGGTTGGGGCAAGGAGGTGTTGACTGCAATTTGCAGTTGATCTGATGATGTCCGGGAGGAGTCAGATGCAATTTGCGGCCCTGGCCACCAACAAATTGCAAAATGCAAATTAATACGTTTTGCCTGCTAACTATTTTACCTTCTAACTATTTTGCCTTCTAACTAAAGGAGGGCTGCCTGGCAGGGGATGCGCTTTGATCGGTTAGCACAGGCTAACCGCTTGGTTCAGTCTAGCTGCGTGCGCGTTGCGGCCCGAGGAACGTTGGACAATGTTGATTGTCGGGCGTAAGTCGTTGATTTGTAGAAACAGTTGACTTGCCGAGAGACTCAGCACATATTGTTCCGTGCAATACAAACAATAAGACTTTTTGGGGGAATTATGATTGCAAAAGCATGCAGGTACTTGCTTGCAGTTTGCTTGGCGCTGCCACTCTTTTTCAGTTATTCATTGCCTGCGCTAGCAGCGAGTGCTGTGATTGAAGAAGTAGTCGTAACCGCTCGTAAGCAGGAAGAATCGGCGCAGGACGTGCCAATTGCTATTACA
>CAXPUI010000459.1:0-4221 GCA_964220205.1 Candidatus Allofontibacter communis
GTGATGAAACCACCTGCAGCAACCATGAGCCCGCCGAACCAGATCCATCGGACAAATGGTTTGACGTGAACGCGAACCGCCCAGGCGCCATCGCCCACCGGTTCACCAAGCGCCAGATACAGGTCCCTAAACAGACCCGGGTCCAGGTCTGCTTCCGTCATAACATTACGACTCACGTTGTAGACCCGCTTCTCGGGCCTCAATGTCGTCATCCTGGTATCGCTTTGCCAGACTGAGAATGTTGCCTGATCTGAAACATAGTTGGGGCCGTTGACCCGGTCCATCTTCTCGAACCTGAATTCATACCCTCCCAGTTCCAACGCGTCCCCGGGTTCCATGCGAACATCACGTCCATCTGAATAGTAGGTCGTCACAACCACCCCCAGGGTTGCTATCGCGATACCCGTATGACCAAGGATCATCCCCACATAAGAGGCAGAGGGGGGGCGCCAGCCACCCCTGGCGGTTCGCAGCCAATGCTTACCAAGCAGCACCAGAATCCAAAGGGCAATGGTTTCAATGACGATGGCCAAGGGTTCAACGGTAACCCCGGAGGCCAGGGTAATCGCAAAGACGGCCACCGGCGCGCTCGCCAGCAGCACCCAATGATCGAGTAACAGCGACGCCTGGTCTGTGTGTCGCCATCGCGCAAATGGTGCCACTATCATCGCCAGGAACAGCAACAGCGTGACCGGGACAAACACCCGATTGAAATAAGGGGGGCCAACCGATATTTTTTCGCCATCCGTGATGACCTCATAGATCAGCGGGTAGAGTGTTCCCAGCAGGACGGCTGCGGTCGAGACGACCAGAAGGAGATTATTGCCAAGCAACATGGCTTCCCTGGAAGTGGCACTGAAGCTCGCTTCGCTCCGAATACCCGAGGCCTTGACCGCATAGAGTGTCAGTGAGCCACCGATGACCAAAACCAGGAAGGTCAAAATATAAAGTCCCCGGGTCGGATCAACTGCAAATGCGTGGACCGACGTCAACACGCCCGATCGCACCAGGAACGCACCGAGCAGGCTCAGGGAAAAAGTCGCGATCGCCAACAGCACCGTCCAGCTTTTGAATACGCCACGCTTCTCGCTGGCCGCCAGGGAATGGATCAATGCCGTGCCAACCAGCCAGGGCATAAAAGAGGCGTTTTCTACCGGGTCCCAAAACCACCAGCCTCCCCAGCCAAGCTCGTAGTAGGCCCACCAGCTGCCCAGAGCAATACCGATCGTCAGGAACGCCCATGCAGCATTCGTCCATGGCCTCGACCACCTGGCCCACGCTGCGTCAAGACGGCCTGTACTCAAGGTTGCAATCGCCAGCGCAAATGGTACCGAGAAGCCAACGTAACCCATGTAAAGCATGGGCGGATGGACAATCAGACCGAAGTCCTGGAGCAGCGGATTCAGGTCTGCTCCGTCTGCCGGAAAAAACGGCAGCGATCGATCAAAGGGATTTGAGGCAAACAGGATGAAGGTAATAAAGCCGACATTCAGTAGGCCCATGACACTCAGCACCCGAGCTTTCATATCCATCGTGAGCGAACGGCTGAAAAACGCCACCGCTACCGTCCAGCCACCCATGATCAGCGTCCAGAGCAGGAAAGAACCTTCATGAGCACCCCAGATCGCGGAGACCTTGTACTGCACGGGCAAGGCCGAATTCGAGTTGTTAGCGACATACTGAACAGAAAAATCGTCGGCTAAAAAAGACTCCATCAGGCAGATAAAACTGAAGAGAAGGAAGGTAAAGATGCCTCCCGCGATAAATCCACCACTGCGCATCAGTATCGGGTCGTTCCTGACAACACCGGCAGCCGGCAACACCGTCAGCGCCAGGCTCAATCCCAGCGCGAGGATTAACGCAAAGTGACCAAATTCAGGAACCATCAGCTGCCAACTCTACTGCTAACAGGATTATCAACCCCAGCCTCGGCATGGGCTTCCGCCACCACATCTGCAATTTCAGGGGGCATATAGTTCTCATCATGCTTTGCCAGCACCTCTTCAGCGACAAAAATACCGTCTCCATCAAGCTGCCCCCTGGCGATGATACCCTGCCCTTCTCGAAAGAGATCCGGAAGGATCCCGGTGTATTGCACAACCACTTCCGATTCACGCAGGTCGGATATCGCAAACCTGACACCGAGGTCAGTGGACGAACGAACGACACTACCCTCTACGACCATGCCTCCAGCACGGATCATTCGATCGATCGGCGCTTCTCCGGCGACAATCTGTTGAGGCGAATAGAACAGGTTAATGTTTTCGTTCAGGGCGAG
Organism: Candidatus Allofontibacter communis; assembly: GCA_964220205.1. GTDB lineage: Bacteria > Pseudomonadota > Gammaproteobacteria > Pseudomonadales > Azotimanducaceae > UBA9659. The sequence goes on from CAXPUI010000459.1 coordinate 2,279, forward strand.
CAGCGCGAATGTGGTGGCTCCACCGACACACACAAGCAGAAAGAGAACCAACAGCAACCGGTTACGGCGTTGCGCTTTCATCCTACCAAATTTCATTGATGATCTCCTGACTCCACATCTATCCTCTGCCTAAACCGTTTTTCCGTCTTGATCAGTTTTTTCCGCACGTGTCGCGGCCACCAGAGGTTAACCGACAGCACCAGCAAGGTGATGCCATAAGACATCCAGACGAAAAGGCCATGTCCATCCATCAACAGGAACGCTTCCAATGAATCAAACCTCATCGTGACAGGACCCATGACCTGACCCAATCTGTATCACGTTCCCTGACAAGAATCTCGTTGCGCAATCTTGCAAGCCAGACTGTGTACAAAAACAGGTGATAAGCGACCACCATAACCAGGAGCGGCAGCCACATTTCAACGGGCATCGCGGGTTTATCGGTCAAGGTAATACTCGCAGGCTGATGCAGTGTGTACCACCACTCAACAGAATATTTGATGACAGGCAGGTTTACGACGCCCACCACTGCCAGTATAGCGCATGCCCGTCCCGCGTTACTCTGCCTCTCCATGGCAGCTCGCAGCGCCATGATCCCGACATAAAGAAAAAACAACACTAATGTTGAGGTCAAACGGGCATCCCAGACCCACCAGGTTCCCCAGGTTGGCTTCCCCCAGATAGCACCGGTTACCAAGGCGAGGAACGTTATCGACGCTCCCAAAGGCGCAATAGCCTGGACCGCCATATCCGCCAGCTTGATTCGCCAGACGAGAAATACAGTGGCAGCAACCGCCATCATGACATAAGCGTTTTGGGCGACAGAGGCCGCGGGCACATGAATATACATGATGCGAACACTATGACCCTGCTGATAATCCTGGGGAACAAAAAGCAGTGCCCAGACTGCACCCCCTATCAGAAGCAGCAGCGACATCGCTAGCAGCCAGGGCTGCCACGCGGTGGTCATCTCAAAGAAAGACTTGGGTGCCCCTAATCGATGGAACCAGTTCATCACCCTACAAGACCCCAAGACACACAGAAACGGAAAAACGCGCGCATTCTATCATTGATCCACTGCAACTCGCAGACCAGCGGCAACAGCCAGTGGAGCCAGAGAAAGGGCAGCAAGTAACGCTGCCAGAAGCCAGTAGACGTAGCCAAGTACGCTGTCACCCAGCATCGCCGCCTGGACCATCGAAATGCCAAGAACCAGCAACGGCACATAGAGCGGCAGTACAAGAATCGTCACCAGCAGACCACCCCGCTCAAGACCAACGGTCAACGCGGCGCCGATCGCGCCCAGCAGACTCAACACCGGGGTAACCAGCAGTAATCCCAGCATCATGACCAGGATTGCAGCCAGCTCCACATAAAAGGCCGCTCCAATGATCGGCGAGAGCAGGATGAGCGGCAATCCAGCGACCAGCCAATGGCTCAACACCTTGCCCAGGACCATGACGAGCAGAGACTGGTCCGCGGTCACCATCTGTTCCAGGGAGCCATCAGCAAAGTCGCTGCTGAACATCAGGTCCATCGACATCAGTGTTGCCAGGAGCGCGGCTATCCAGATAACAGCCGGCGCAATCTGGGCCAGACGTTCCGGCTCAGGGCCAATTCCCAGGGGAAACAGACTGACGACAACCACGAAAAAGACCAAGGGGTTAAGTATTTCCGATGCGGCCCGCAAGTGCAGACGCAGATCTCTGATCACTACCCTCAGCAACAGCTTCATGATGACAGGTCCAGGTATTTTACCGGGCCATCAAGCGGTAGCTGCTGGTGACTGGTCAAGATTATGGCACCGCCCTCGTGAAGATGTGCCTCCATCACTTGCTGCAGCGAGGCCAGCCCAACCGGATCAATTGCACTGAAAGGCTCGTCCATGATCCAGCAGGGGTTCTGGCAAAGAAAAAACCTTGCCAGGCCCACCCGTTTCCTCT
>CAXPUI010000460.1:0-6852 GCA_964220205.1 Candidatus Allofontibacter communis
GTTGGCTGCATTCCCTCCAAGGCTCTGCTTGAAGCATCGCATAAGTTTGTCGACGCCAGGGATCACTTCGGTGAGATAGGCATCAGGATCGACAATATAGAGGCTGACGTCCCAGCGATGATCGGTAAGAAAGAACAGGTCGTTGCTAACCTGACCAAAGGAGTGGCGGGTCTGCTGAAAAGCAACGGTGTGACCACATACGAAGGTGCCGCCAGGCTCCATGCAGGACGACGGGTCGTATTTACCGCCCATGATGGCAGTTCCGAAGAACTGAAGGCAGAGAATGCCATTATCGCTTCAGGCTCTGTACCGGTGGAAATTCCTCCTTGTCCGATGACGGGTGACATGATCGTAGACTCTACCGGGGCGCTGGACTTTCAGAGTGCACCAGGCCGCCTCGGCGTTATCGGGGCAGGTATTATCGGGCTTGAGCTTGGAAGCGTTTGGGCGCGGCTCGGATCTGAGGTCGTGATACTGGAAGCATTGGATGAATTTTTGCCTGCGGCCGATAAACAGATTGCGAAAGAGGCCGCGAAACAATTCAAAACCCAGGGTCTGGATATACGGATGGGTACTCGGGTGACTGGAACCGAGGTGAGTGGTGACAAGGTAACGGTGAGCTATTCCGATGAGAAAGGCGACCAGACAGAAGAGTTCGACAAAATAATTGTGGCTGTAGGCCGACGACCCTACACAGAAGATCTGCTCTCAGCTGATTCAGGAGTGAATCTTGATGAGCGAGGGTTTGTTTTTGTTAATGACACCTGTCAGACGGACGCGCCTGGTGTTTATGCGGTTGGTGATGTGGTCCGTGGCCTGATGCTGGCTCACAAGGGTATGGAAGAAGGCATCATGGTGGCCGAGAGAATTGCTGGACAAATGCCGGTGGTCAATTATGATCTGGTCCCCTCGGTTGTCTACACGCACCCGGAGATCGCCTGGGTAGGGATGACTGAAGAAGATGTGAAAGCTACAGGTGAGAGTTATGAGACCGGCGTCTTTCCCATGGTAGCCAGCGGGAGGGCGATGGCAAATAATGATACAACCGGTATGATAAAGGTCTTGGCAGACAGCATGACTGACCGTGTTCTGGGGGTCCATATCATTGGTAATCAGGCGTCGGAGATAGTCGCGGAAGCCGTGATTGCGATGGAGTTTGGTGCGAGTGCGGAAGATATCGGTCTGACAATGTTTGCTCATCCAACACTCTCGGAAGGACTGCACGAGGCAGCTTTGGCGGTGTCCAACCATGCGATTCACATTGCCAATCGCCGTCGCAAGAAAAAGTAGTAGTAAGGCCGTAATAGAGAAGTAAGGCTGAAAAAAATCAGAATCAAAGGCGTTAGCCAAGAGAATTAACCACATTTGAGATAAATAGGATCTTGATACGATGAACCTTCATGAATATCAGGCGAAGCAGCTCTTTGCCAAATATGGCCTGCCGGTGTCAAAAGGCATCGCAGTAGATACGGCTGACGAAGCTGTAGCTGCCGCGAAAGAAATAGGCGGAGACCGATGGGTTGTTAAAGCCCAGGTCCACGCCGGCGGCAGAGGTAAAGCGGGCGGTGTCAAACTCGTCGACAGTGATGATGAAATACGTGAGTTTGCGGATCGTCACATTGGTACGAACCTTGTGACCTTTCAGACCGATGAAAAAGGTCAGCCCGTATCTAAGATCTTTGTGGAGGAATGTACAGACATTGAGAGGGAGCTTTATCTCGGCGCCGTCATTGACCGTTCCACTCGACGCATAACCTTCATGGCGTCCACGGAAGGGGGGGTCGAAATCGAAAAAGTTGCGGAAGAAACACCCGAGAAAATTCTGCAGGCAACAATAGACCCGATGACGGGTCCCTGTGCATACCAGGGTCGTGATCTTGCGTTCGAGTTAGGCCTCGAAGGCAAACAGATCAATCAGTTCGCTAACGTTTTCATGGGGTTAGGGAAGCTGTTTAACGATTGCGACCTGACGTTGATCGAAATCAATCCTCTCGTAGTGACCTCTGATGGCGACATTCATTGCCTCGACGCGAAGTTGTCTGTCGATGGCAACGCCCTTTACCGGCAGAAAGATCTGTCGGCTATGCGAGACCATAGCCAGGAAGATGAGCTCGAAAATCAGGCCTCGGAGTTCAACCTGAACTACGTTGCCCTGGAGGGCAGCATTGGCTGTATGGTCAATGGTGCAGGCCTGGCCATGGGCACAATGGACCTGGTCAAATACTACGGGGGCGAACCGGCTAACTTCCTCGACGTTGGTGGGACCGCGACAAAAGAGACCGTTGCGGAGGCTTTTAAGATCATCCTTTCCGACAAGGGTGTCAAGGCCGTTCTGATTAACATCTTCGGCGGTATCGTGCGTTGTGACATTATTGCTGAAGGAATTATCGGTGCAGTCAAGGAAGTCGGTGTTGAGGTACCGGTAGTCGTGCGTTTTGAAGGTAACAATGCGTCTGTAGGAGCAGAGACCCTGCAGGCAAGCGATGTAGATATTATTGCGGCGACCAGTCTTGCAGATGCAGTTCAGCAAGCCGTAAAAGCAGCAGGAGGTGCGGCATGAGTATATTGGTCAACGCAGACACCAAGGTTATCTGCCAGGGCTTTACGGGTTCTCAGGGGACATTGCATTCCGAGCAAGCCATTGCTTATGGCACCAAGCTGGTAGGCGGTATTACCCCGGGTAAAGGTGGCCAGGAGCATCTGGGTTTACCGGTGTTTGACACGGTGCAACAAGCTGTTGATGCAACCGGTGCCGATGCCTCTGTGATCTATGTGCCTGCACCCTTTGCTAAAGATGGCATACTCGAGGCTGCGGCGGCTGGAATCAGTCTCATAGTCTGTATTACTGAAGGGTTGCCGACGCTGGATATGCTGGTCGTCAAGGCCCACCTTGATACGTTAGGAACCCGACTGATCGGCCCAAAGTGTCCAGGAGTTATTACGCCAGGGCAGTGTAAGATCGGTATTATGCCCGGTGAAATCCATCTGCCAGGCAAGGTGGGTGTCGTTTCTCGCTCCGGTACATTGACCTATGAAGCGGTCAAGCAGACGACGGATATGGGCTATGGTCAGAGCAGTTGTGTGGGCATTGGTGGCGACCCTATACCTGGAAGCAACTTCATTGACATTCTGGCGATGTTTGAAGAGGACCCGGCGACGGAAGCCATCGTTATGGTGGGTGAAATCGGGGGCACGGCGGAAGAAGAAGCCGCCGAATTTATCCAGTCAAACGTCAGCAAACCGGTCGTTGGCTACATAGCAGGTGTTACGGCTCCTCCCGGAAAGCGGATGGGGCATGCTGGTGCGATCATCGCTGGCGGCAAGGGTACGGCGGATGAGAAATTTGCCGCTCTTGAAGCTGCTGGTGTGGCGACTGTCAAGAGTCTCGCTGATATCGGAGTGACATTGCAGGAAGTGACTGGCTGGTAGCGAGGCGCTTTGCCCGCATACTTGTTACCTCAGGGCTGCTAGCCAGGGTGCATAGCGTTAAAGGCAATGCACTCTGGTGAAGTCATGCTGCTCAACAATGCTTGTAGACCAATGCTTGTAGACCAATGCTTTTAGACCAATGCTTTTAAACCAATGCTTTTAAGGTTGCTTTGCCCAAAGACAGCGGCAAGAGCATGATCTGATCCGGGCGCTTAACTCCATAGTTTCAAGGCTTGAAATCTCTTCCGGATGCCCCCATTTTTCGCTTCAACACGTCATAAGGCAGAGAATTAATGTCAACAGCCGAAAAAGAAACGTTGGGTTTTCAGTCAGAAGCCAAACAGCTTTTGCATCTGATGATCCACTCACTTTACAGCAATAAGGAGATTTTTCTCAGGGAACTGGTCTCTAACGCCAATGATGCGATAGATAAACTTCGCTTCCGAGCGCTTTCCGAACCCGGTCTTATGCCTGAAGGTGCAGAACTGGCCATCCAGATCGATGTGGATGAGGAAGCAGCTACGATAACAGTAGCCGATAATGGCATAGGTATGAGCCGTGAAGAGGCGATCGCCAACCTGGGTACGATTGCGAAGTCTGGAACCTCCCAGTTTTTTGAGTCCCTTACCGGTGATCAGCAGCAAGATGCTCAGTTGATTGGTCAGTTTGGCGTAGGCTTTTACTCCTCTTTTATCGTGGCAGACAAGGTGGTTGTTGAAACCAGGGCTGCAGGGAGTTCGGTGGATGAAGGGGTGCGCTGGACATCGAGCGGTGAAGCGGAATTCGATGTTGAGAGCATCAGTCAAGAAACCGCGGGGACCTCTGTGACACTGCATCTTAAAGCTGATGACAAGGAGTTCGCTGATGGCTGGCGTCTCCGTTCCATCGTCAAGAAATATGCAGACCATGTCTCGGTACCTGTAAAGATGCTGCAGCTCAGTACGGAAGAAGACAAGGAGCCAGAACTCGAAGTTGTTAATACGGCAAAGGCTCTGTGGACCCGTTCACGTACAGAGGTTTCCGACGAGGAATATCAGGAGTTTTATAAGGCAGTTTCCCATGACTTTGCTGACCCAATGACCTGGAGTCATAACAGGGTGGAAGGGAAGCTTGAGTACACCTCGTTGCTCTATATACCCGCCTCGGCTCCTTTTGACTTATGGAATCGGGAAACACCGCGTGGACTAAAGTTATATGTTCAGCGTGTCTTTATCATGGACGAGGCAGAGCAGTTTCTACCCCTCTATCTTCGCTTCGTCCGAGGGGTGGTTGACTCCAGTGATCTTTCGCTCAATGTCTCTCGAGAGATTCTTCAGAAAGATCCAGCGATCGACTCGATGCGTAACGCTCTGACCAAGCGGGTTCTCGACATGATCGAAAAGCTGAGTTCAGACGAAGAGCAATACCAGACATTCTGGGACCAATTCGGACAGGTGTTGAAAGAAGGACCTGCGGAAGACTTCAACAACAAGGAGAAGATCGCGGGGTTGTTGAGATTTGCCACGACTGAATCAGAAGGCGCCAAGCAGAATCAGTCCCTTGCAGCCTATATTGAGCGTATGCAGCCAGAGCAGGAAAAAATCTACTATGTGTCCGCTGAGAATTACCACACGGCGGCCAACAGCCCTCATCTCGAAATTTTTCGTAAGAAAGGTATTGAAGTCATACTCCTGTCAGATCGGATAGATGAATGGCTGGTTAACCATCTGATGGAGTTTGAAGGGAAGCAGTTCCAGGATGTGGCCCGTGGTCAGCTTGATCTTGGAGACCTCGAAGATGAGGGTGACAAAGAGCAGCAGAAAGATGTCGAAAAAGAATATAACAGCCTGCTTGATAAGGTCGGTGAATTGTTGGGCGACGAGGTTTCCGAAGTCAGGGTCACCCACAGGCTGACTGATTCACCTGCTTGTCTGGTTGTGAGTGAAGACGATATGGGTATGCAAATGCGCCGTATACTCGAGTCAGCAGGGCAGGCAGTCCCGGACACCCAGCGTATCTTTGAGATTAATCCTGAACACCCGTTGGTCAGAAAGCTGAACGACGAGGTGGATCTGGATCGATTCAACGATCTGGCTATGGTCCTTTACGATCAGGCGAAGCTGGCAGAAGGAACACAGTTGTCGGAACCGGCGACCTATGTGGCCCGCCTTAACCGCCTGTTGCTTGACCTTGCCGGCTAACACTTCAGTTAAGTTACACTCTCTTCGTGGAGACAGACGTTGTCTGTTTGAAAACTGTGAAGCGGAGGGCTATTGCAACTCTTATTGATGCGACATGGCGAAGCCGAACCCTATGCAAACTCGGATCCTGAGCGTCCATTGCACGAAAGGGGCAGGCAAGAGGTTCTGGATCGAGCATTGCAGTTAAAGGAAGGTGGTTATGTGCCGGACAAGTTGGTCGCATCTCCCTATCTGAGAGCCAGACAAACTGCATTGATTGTTGCCGAGGAGCTCCATTTGCCGGCACCGAGCCTCTCGGAGGCAATTACACCAGCGGCTGAACCCGAGGAGGCCGCTGCAGCCCTGCGGGCCATCTATGGTAGTGTTAAGATAGGACTCGCTGTTATGCATCAGCCCGTTATTACACGGTTGATTTATTTTCTAACTGGTCGCGAACAGCCCATGATGACATCGGATGTCGCATTGCTCGAAGCACCTGTTATTGCTAGGGGAAGTTGTCAGTTTATATGTACGCTATAGTCAAATTCCTGGTCGTGTTGCTTGTTTTTTGCTCCTCGATAACTGAGGCATCCGTACTGGACAGTCTGCAACCGCCACAGAATAGCGAGCTCGTTGACTCGACTGATTCTGATCAGGTTAAGCCCCACCTCGTTGTCCTGGGCGCGTTGGAGAAAATCAACCACGAACTGGAGCCGGAACAGTCAACGTCCATGGTTGGTCGTAAATCCTCGCGAACCTATTATCTGCCACTCGCCAGGAAAACCAGCTCCGTCGTCGAGTTCTACAGGGATCAACTGTCTGTCCTGGGTGAAATTGCATTTGAATGTCGTGGTAGAACCTGTGGCAGCAGCAGTTACTGGGCGAACAAAATCCTGGGACGGTCAATTCTCTATGGACCAGAACAGTTTCAGCACTATGTTGTCTATCAACTGCCGGCTGATAGTGGTTACCTGGCGGTTTATGTGGGCCAGAGAGCGACTCGAAAGATCTATGTTCATATTGAAGCCGTCAGTTCTATGGCCACCGGTCAGGCTGATGAATAACGATAGATCATCAATCCAGCTATGAGAGACTTAGCCTTATAGCGGTGCCCGAACAGATTATTTTGAATTCTCAGCAGTACACAAGGGTGATGTGTGGTTGACAACATGTCCAAGCGCGGATTTGATCCGCTAACGTATAAATACCAGGGAGAAGAGCCGGAGCCCGGCTCGATAAAAGAAGTAGCAGCGGGGGTCTACTG
>CAXPUI010000461.1:0-6270 GCA_964220205.1 Candidatus Allofontibacter communis
CCCCTGCTAACCGATGATTTCTTCCGCGAGATGGCTGTCTGCATTATGGGCGGCCTCTCTTTTGCCACCCTGATTACACTGGTCGCAGTGCCGGTGTTCTATCGGATTGCCCTGGGCAGGCGCATCAGCCACTAATCCCCGAGCCATCCCCGCGGATTCGACTCGACAGCAGATCGCATTTCAGCGAGACCGTCGTGCAGGCGCCGATAAACGTCAGGGTAGATATTCCTGACATCATGGGCCTCGGTACCACTCATCCGGGACAGGTGTTCTCTCGCCCGACCATAATCTTCCGCTGCCCAGGTCAGTTTGAAGTCTTGATCCCGAATGGCACCCGGCAGAGGACTGTTCGGTGGAAAGTAATACAGGAACTCGTGGCTGCTCGAATCCGAGAACAGGGTCGACGCGATACTCCGCCCGTCAATGATCCGATCACGGGGTGGTTCAATATCCAGCACATCCAGCAAGGTCGGGAGGATATCCGTATTCATCGCCATCTGATCAGAGACCCTGCCCGCTGGTATTCGCCCGGGCCAGCGCAGAATCATCGGAACCCTCTGACCACCTTCAAGTATTCCCCCTTTCCGACCCCGGAGGCTTCCGGCACTGCCGTTGTAATCAGCTCCATTGTCGCTGGTTATTATCACCAACGTGTTATCACCAAGCCCGAGGCGATCCAGCGCGGCGATACTCTCACCTGTACTTCTATCAAGGTCCTCAACAACATCACCATAGACACCTCCCCTGGATGATCCCGCGTGCTCCCTGGACGCGTAATGCGGCACATGAGGGAAACTGTGCGCAACATAGAGAAAGAAAGGAGTCTCACCCTGCGCCTCCAGAAACTCAACGGCCTGGTGGGTGTACATCGCGGTTAACTCACGCTGATCGATACCCTGGCCAGCCAGGGGCCTTCGTTCATCCCTTTCCGCTGAAAACGGACCACCATCACGCTGGTCTTCGATGATCACTTCATCATTGCGATACAGGTCAAGGGGATACATGTCATTGCTGTACAGAACTCCGTACCAATTGTCGAAACCAAAATCAGTCGGCCGATAACCTGCCCGCGTACCAAGGTGCCATTTACCAATCAATTGCGTCTGATAACCAGCGCGCTGCAGAATTTCAGCTAACGTCACTTCTTCCTTCGGCAACTCGTTAGCCAAACCAAGCAGTCGCCGGCTGAATCCAACTACGTGATTGTCGTTAAAGAAAACGTGCCGGTCGGTTCGCGTCCTCGGCGGGAATCGTCCTGTCAGCAACGCGGCCCGAGAGGGCGTACAGACCGGGGACGCCGAGTAGAATTCAGTCATCCGCAAGCCTTCGGCAGCGAGCCCGTCAATATAGGGTGTATCAATGAAAGGGTTACCGTAACTCGACAGATCACCCCAACCCAGGTCATCAAAGAACACCAGCACGATGTTAAAGGACTCCCGGCTAACGGGTTCAAGCTGTTCAAGGTAACTGTCCTTGCGGGCCAGATGTGCCTCATCAACAGCTGGCCCCTGAATCACCACCATGCCCACACGCAGGATCAAAAGCACAAGTGCTGTAAGCGCAAGCAATACCAACGGTATCCCCACAAGCAGCCCCGCTCTTCTTAGCCAACTCATATCTCTCTCCCGAAATCCACTCGCTAATATGCCAGATTCGTGACCAAGATGGTTCATCATGAACGGGATTACCCCCCGGACGGCTCGACGCTGAACCGTTGGTCAGTATTAAAGGATAATTCAGCGGTTGATTAACATCATCGGCGGCCTCGGTGCTAAAGTTAGCCCATGAAAATAGTGTTGCTAGTGCTGTGTCTTGTCCTGTCGCAATCTCTCTCTGCTGCCGGTGAGGGCGAGACCGCGCCGGATTTCTCGCTGAACGAACTGGACTCCACCAAGCAGCACAAGCTGTCGGACTATCGCGGCAAGGTGATTTACCTCGATTTCTGGGCATCCTGGTGTGCACCCTGCAGAGTCTCTTTTCCCGATATCATCCAATTGAAACAGGATCTGGCCGATCAACCTTTTGACGTGATCGCCATCAATGTCGATGAGAACCCGGATGACGCCCGACGTTTCCTGCGACGGTACGAGGTCCCTTACCCGATTCTCCAGGACAATCAGGGGCAGTGGGCTGCCCAGTACCAGTTACCTGGTATGCCGACGGCCTTCATTATCGACCAGAACGGCAGCATACGAATGCGGCATTCCGGCTTTCGGCCAGGCGATATGACCAAGATAAGGGAGCAGATCAACAGCCTGCTCATCACGGAAAAGTCATGATGCTGCGATGCCTGAGTCTAGTCGCCTTACTAACACTTGCGGGGTGCACGCATGTTCAACCCTGGGAACGCGGCACCCTGGCTCGACCCGATATGCAGTTCACAGCGGATCCACTCGAAGCTGCCCTGATGGACCAGGTGCATGACAGCAAGGAGGCCAGCAGCGGGGGCAGCCAATCTGCCGGCGCAGGTTGCGGCTGCAATTGATGAAGCGCCACAACCCGTTCCTTGCCCTGTCCAGTGCGGCCATGTCATTGCCCGCCTTTGCTGCCAGCCAGCCTGTTGAAACCTCAATTGCCATCAAGGCATCAACGTACAGGGAGGAAGACATTTCAAGCCAGGCCGTTATCTCCGGCGCCAACAGCCGTTATGACATCGATATCGGTCAGTTTCGCCTGGTGGCGCCGGTGGGCGAGGCCTGGAGTATTGATGCTGGTGTCGCCCGGGAAACCATGTCGGGCGCATCACCCTGGGCGACGCTGCTCGGCGTGACCGGAGAGCCCGGCCTGATCATGAGCGGCGCGACGATCCGAGATTCACGCTCTGCGACAGACCTGACCATTACTCACTACGGCGACGCACGCAGTATCAGTCTCGGGCTCTCTCATTCAGATGAAGATGATTACGAAGCCAAGGCGATCAAGATCGGCGGCGACTGGGACTTGGACAACAAACTCACGACCATGTCATTGGGCTTCAGCTATTCCAGCGATGACCTGTCACCAACTGATGCCATCGCTTTTGGTCGGGTCAGTTCAGCTGAGAAAAGGACCCGGTCTCTGTCCGCAGGCTATTCACGGGTCATCAACAAGGTCTCCGCCCTATCGGCAGCGGCCAGCGTGACACGACATGACGGCTACCTGTCTGACCCCTATAAATTGCGTGACGTGCGCCCGGACGAGAGAACCGAATGGGCTCTCAGCCTGCGCTACCGCCGGTATTTCGACAACAGAAATGCCGCTCTGCACCTGGACTACCGCTACTTTAATGACGATTGGGGCATCGACTCCCATACCGTCTACACCGCCTGGTACCAGTCGATCGGGGCCCGTTTCCAGTTCGTGCCGAATATCCGGTTCTACTCCCAGCGGGAAGCAGACTTTTACCTGACCATCGATGACTTCGGTCTGCCACAGACCACCGCCCAGTCAAGCGACTTCCGGCTGTCCGGTTATGGCGCCTGGAGCCTGGGTATAAAAGGTATCTATCGCGCTGATTCCTGGGATCTGACTGTCAGCTATGACCAGTATCGCGCTGATGGGGGACTTGGCCATGATGCTTCCGACCCGGAACATCCCGCCCTGCTTGAGTTCCGCCTGGCGTCTGTTGGCTTCAGTTTCCGGTTCTGAATTGCGCATGATGGCCGGTGAAGTTCAAGCAGAGTTCACGGCCATGGGATGTCCCTGCAAGGTGCGCCTGTGGACCGCTGACAGAAGCCTGGCTCAGGATATACTGCATGCCAGCCACCAGGAAGCGGTCAGGTTTGAGCATAAATACTCGAGATATCGCCACGACAGTATTATCAGCCTGATCAATCAGGCTGCCGGTCCGCGCGCTGTCGCCATTGACGCAGAAACTGCCGGCATCATGGAATATTCCGATGCATGCTTCGTTCAAAGCGATGGCTATTTCGACATTACCGCCGGAAAACTTCGAGAGATCTGGCCCATTAACGCGATGTCACTCCCCACGCAATCGGACATCAACAGCTGCCTTGAAACCGTAGGTTGGGACAAGGTTAAGCTGGAGAAAGACACTATTTTTCTTACGCGTCAGGGTATGGAGCTCGATCTGGGTGGCGTCGTGAAGGAGTATGCTGCTGATGCTATCGCTGAGCAGGCTCGCCAGGCGGGCATTGACAGCGGTTATGTCAATCTCGGTGGTGATATCGCAATTATCGGTCCCCAACCTGATGGCAAACCCTGGCCCATCGGTATCAGTCATCCCCAGCAGCCCGAGGAGCCGATCGCAACCATTCAATTAAGCAAAGGCGCCTTAACCACCTCAGGCGGTTACGAACGTTATGTGCGGATTGAAGGAAAAAAGTACAGCCACCTAATTAACCCCAAAACGGGTTGGCCAGTTGAGGGCCTAGCATCTGTTAGTGTCGCCACCTCTAAAGCCGTTATAGCCGGCTCCCTGTCCAGCATAGCCCTGCTCAAAGGGGAAGTGGAAGGTATTAGTTTTCTGAAAACTTGTAACGTACCGTTTTTCGCTATAGACCAATTGGGAAACCATCATTCTAGTCGCAAGAAGCTTGTGGATACTCATATAAAAACATCATAAGCGGTACTTACCCAGTAGCCTTGAAACCATGTATTATCGGCGCTTATTTTGTTGAGCATCTATTTGAGGGATGATGCGGTATTTTGAGTCCAGCAAGCTATTTCTTCTAGCATTTATTTTCCTAGCCAGACCTATTTTTGCAGATTTTGCAGCGGTACAGGACAATGTTTTTACGACTTCTTGCGCGACCTCAGGTTGTCATGCGGGATCAGTCTTCCCAGACTTGCGAGAAGGCCAAGCCTTTGATGCCATTGTTAACCAAGGGTCAAATCAATCCAGCCTGAACCTGGTCACCCCATTCGAGCCAGACAATTCTTATTTGTTACTTAAGATGGAAGGTACGTCGGGCATCTCGGGTGGCGGCATGCCACCATCAGGCCGCCTCTCGAGCAGTCTTCTATCGACCGTCAGAGACTGGATCGAGAACGGCGCCACACTTGAGGATGATGCCTCTGGCGCAGACACTGATGGCGACGGTATTGATGATGATCTCGATAACTGTCCTAACGCTACCAATCCCGATCAAGCCGACACCGATAGCGACAGCACCGGTGATGCGTGTGACAGTGATGTAGATGGTGACAATGTCGACGATGTCGATGACGCGTTCCCTAACGACCCAACCGAATGGGCCGACACTGACGGTGACGGCATCGGAGATAACGCAGATACAGACAATCGCTCAACCGGCATTGCCTATCTCATGACGACGCCCAAGTCAGTTAACCGAACCTTTGTGCATATCATCAACTCATCGGACTCGCCTCAGGAGTTCAAGGGTACGCTATACATTGTTGACGGATCAGCACTGGGGTCAGCAAACTCACCTCTTCATAACGGGGCCATTCCCGCTAAAGGCCGAGTGATTCTTGAGTCCGCCGACCTTTTAACACTGTTTAACATCGAAGCCTGGTCCGGACCCGCGATGCTCGAGATCAATGGCACGGTCGGCTTCGACATCATGACCAAGCTGACCAGCCCCAGCGGTCTGATCTCGAACACGAACTGTGTCCGCCAGGACGAGGTCCATAATGTCGAGGGCTTCGACTCATCGAGCGTCACATATGTCCGGTTTATCAACATCGGCGATGAAACGCTGACCAATATCCGAGGTAGTGTTAGAGATGCCGCTGGCAACATCGTTGGCACGCCTGATGTCGAACTCATCGCCGAACTCAAGCCGAAACAAGCAGTTTGGCTGACAAGAACCAAAATCAGGGATTTTATCGGTCAGACTTGGGACGGCACCGCCAGCCTGCGGACCTCCATCCCCATGCCGAACCTGAGGCTACTTAATCTCAACTTTGTGAACGATGAAACGTTCTTTAACTTCAGTTGTTTTGAGTCGCAGAACAGTGGTCGTGTCTATCTCATGACGAACTCAGCGAGCAACAACGTGAGCGAGACTCACCTGATTAATACGGGTGAGAGTGCCGCCACGATTAGCGGCAGCCTGTACGCGGGTTCAGGCGAAGAGATTGGCTCAGGGGTATTGGCGAGCGATATCCCGCCCGGTGGCAGGACCATTGTGTCGGCTGCTGACGTTGAGCGGGCACTCGGCGCTGAGACCTGGCGCGGCCCGGCCATGCTCGAGCTTAACAGTGAGCAGTCTTTTAACCTGATGACTCGACTGACGAGTCCCAGCGGCCTGGTCAGTAACACGAACTGTGTGCGCGAGGATAACGTTCATAATATTGAGGGTGCGG
>CAXPUI010000462.1:0-4363 GCA_964220205.1 Candidatus Allofontibacter communis
TGTGCCAGAAATCGAAGTTGCCGCTGTTGCCTGAGTCCTGAACAAAACGTATGCGGAAGTCGGTATGAAAGGCATCGGGCGGCAGTGTGAAGACAACATCGCCGGACTCACCGCTGGTTCCGTTACCTGGGTATCGGTCAATCGGTTCCCAGTTGCCGGCATCATCAAGATATTCGACCCGCAGGTCTTCGCTGCCATCGGGATCCTCACTGAAGGCATCATCGCCCCGCCTCCACCAATAGGCGACGGTGCCCGTTGTCAGGCCGGAAAGGTCGAGAGGGTCAAGCGTGACTTCGGCGAAGCCGCTCGAGGTAAACAGGGAACGCACGGGACTCTTGCTGGTTTGCGAACTGATCCCCGCATCACCGCCGGACGATGTCACCACAGACCAATCCGGTCCGAGAGAACTGCGCTCGAAATCATCACAAAACAGGGCCGTTAATGTGCTGCAGAAGCCGCCCGTCTCTTCATTACCGACAACAAAAAAGGCCCCCGGATCAGAGAGGTTGTTGTAGTGGGTTCTCAGCCAGCCGCCAGACCGGGCCCCTGTTGAGATCCGGATCTCATCAACGTCGCCATTCAGGATGGTTTCACCGTTGCCCTGAACGATGCCATACCCGGATCTGTAAGGCTGAGAGGTTACGTTGAGGGTTCTGCCGGCACAGTCGTTATCGGCTGCAACCTGTTGCCCGGTGATGTAAGCACGGGTCGTGGTCCCGTCGAAACTGATGGCGTAGTGAGTCCACCCGGTAGTGGCTCTACCGCCATCGAACCACGCCTCGGTGTTGCCGCAGGTCACCCCCCACGTAACACCGTTGTTCTGCCTGACGGCAATGCGGAACAAGTAGTTGGCGCCCCAACCAATGACATTGCCTTTCCAGAGAATCGGATGATGATCGTTTCCGGACTGATTGCCGGAAACCCTTGCCCAGGCTTCGGCCGTGAAACTTGTCGATAAGCCGGGGTCGCCGAAATCGAAAAAACGTACCGCCGGGTCTTCAGATTGCCCATTGGCGAACTGCCCCGGGTGCGCTCTTGCGCCGGCGACGATCCCGTTATTGAGATACGTCGGGTAGTTGTTGCCCTGTCCCAGCAGATCGCCACCGTTCAAGTTGGCTGTCGAATCCTCCAAAGTGGTCTGCCGACCTCCTGACTCTTCCAGGTGGTGAACCATCTGAAAGTCATTATCCCAGGCACCAACTGGATTCGACTGGTTTGCCGCTGCGGGATTGCCGTAATACAGATACAGGTTGGTATTGGCGGATGCTGACAGGTTTGGTATCCGGATCCAGGCGACAAGCTCACCGGTAGAACCGTTATAGCGTTCCAGCTCATGGTCAAGTTGGGTCCCATCCTCAAGCGCAAAAACGATATCGTCTCCATCCGCTTGGGCGGAATTGGCCAGATCGGCGTCTGTCGCCCTGAACATGACCGCAAAATCTGCCTGGTCACCCACCACCTGGCTGGCCTGGATCTGGATCGCCTTTCGGTAATTCCAGTCAGGATTGAACCAGGCGGCCTCAGAAACTGCGGTCCAGGCCATTAAAACCAGAAGAGCGAGAAAACCGGATATCGGACGGTTGGTTCGGATCCACTTCATCTGACACGCACCTCAATTATCCGCACAGCCCGATCGGGTCCACTGCCACACTGTCCCGTGCTGGAAATCGAAAAAACCGTGTTGCCACCCGGGCCACTGATGTTCTCCGTGACGGATTCACAACTGAGCGCAGCGCTACAGCCGTTGAGCCCTGTTGCCGAGAAAGAAAGAGGGGTAGTCAAGGCAGTGCAGTCGCTGGACTCAAGCACATCCCTCACGGCCACCTGCGCGCCGCTCTCGGCTGCATAGAACGCTCTCTGGGACTGAATCTGCAGACTGACAGATTCACCACTGGCCTGCTGCAGTTGAGCCATTCCGATGAACAGAAGAGCCAGAACAGTAATGATGAACAAGGCGACAGGTAAACCAGCGCCGCTCTGACTAGCCATATTATGAGGTTCACGGTACATTGCGAATCTGCACCTCCTGGCTGATATCCGTAGTCTCACCAGAATCAGAATCCTCCAGTACAAATCCGAACGACACCACCGCACCACGCTGAAGGCTGGGCGGTGTCACCTGGAAATCCAGCGAGTTGTTCACCAGTGTCGCGGCCATGACTTCCCGATCCGGATAACTCGATGGCAGGCCCGATGCGGGTGTGGCGTTGATTCCGTAGTTCCTGTAACGATACAGGTACCGACCTACCTGACAGACAGCCACCGGCTCGCCAACAATATAGAACCGGCGCTCCGGCGACTGTGCCGAGAATCGATGTGTGGCCCCCGAATCAAATGTGACGGTTACTGGCGAAGCACCGGTGGGCATCGTCGCCGGTGGCGAGATCGGCCCCGGACTGCCCAGGCTGTAGACGTCGGAACCGTAGCCATAGACCACCACCCGTCCCGAAGCGGATGCGCCTCCTGGAAGAGGGACAGCGCGAAATGAATTCGGGGTTGCGCCTCGGGGAAGGTCGAGATAGTTGGACGCCGCCAGGATTGGCATCCACTCAAGACAGGTTCCACTGGCATTGGTTCTGATGGATGTGGGAAGCGCCTCGCGAACCTCGCGACTGATCTGTTCACTGATCACCACGCCCGCCAGGGAACGCTGCTGCCGGGAGCTTACGTCCAACGCGCCCTGCGTGGACAGACTGACAAAGCGGACCGAAATCGTGGCCACAATCGCCAGCAATACGATCACAATGACCAGTTCAACGAGGGTAAAGCCGCGACACCGGTGCATCAGAAGTTGGCCCGGTATGCGGTGAATGAAAAGGTCTGGTTGCCAGGAGCCGTGATATCGAGATCACTCCGTTTGGCTTCGTCCGCGGGCAAGCCAACTTCCGTTCCTGCGCAGGTGACAGTGATCGAGATGGAAAAACCGGAATAGCCACTCAGGGCAGAACCTGTGGCTGTCGATGGCGCCCCAGTAAGACCGTCGTAGTCGTCAACATCGTCAAAAGTGGCCCGGCCCTCGGAACCTTCCGGACCAATGGAACAGGCCCCCGAAAACTTGGGAAATCCGCCCTGGGGCGTCTGATCATCGTATTTCTGGGTCAGAATTTCATCCATATAGAGCTGGGCGAGCTTAACCGCGCGGGTCTGATTCAGCGGATCCGCGCTGCGCCCAGTGATAAGCGCGAACGCACCAACCACACCGGCAATGGCCACACTGATAATCACGATCGTGATCACCAGCTCCACCAGGGTTGCGCCAGTTTGGGGCGGCCTCATGACTGGCAGCTCCCGGCGTATACCGCGCCCAATGAACTGAGACACGTCTGGAAAGTGCTGTCGCCCGAAAAAGTAAATTGCAGGTTGGTGCCGGTTGAAGGCGCTCCTTTGCTGTCAAAGGTCAGCGTCAATGGCAACCCGCCCGGTGCTGAAAGGCTGGTGCCCTCCCGGGCTATCTCGAAGGTACGCGGATTGCCGGAACCGGCACCCACGATAAATCGGAAATTATCTCCACCCTGCTCGATCGTAAGGGTGTTAGCGGGATTCCCCGCCAGCGCTGCCTGTTGAGCAAGCAGCGTGGCGGAGGCAAGTTGCTGGGTAGCCAGCAAGGGGGAGAAGGCCGAGCGGCTGGCGAACAGGCCAATGCCCAGAGCGGAGAGGACTCCGATCAGGATGAGGACCATAACCAACTCAACGAGAGTGAATCCAGATACTCGAGGAATTAATTGCAGGGTCATTTTTTGTCCAGCCTCTTTGTAAGCTTGCACTCCACGCCTGCAACAGAACTCCCTCGCTAACAACATTCTGGTACCTGGATTTTTACTCGGCTATCAAACATCCCTGAGGCTTTAACATCCTCCTGTTGCAACAGTCACTGAGATCGGGGATGGAGTGCTATTATCGGCTGCCGTGTAGGTAACCTGACAACCAGCTCCATCTGTTCCGTCTGTGTCTGGTGCAATGAAGTAAGTGATTGAGTCACCAGCGTTAGTTCCGCCGCCTGCAACAGAATAATCTCCACTTACCTGAGCTGCTGCACTTATGCCCCCCGCGTTGGCAGTTGGAAACCCATCAACCATCGTTATAGTTTGATTTTCAAGAGTTACAGAAGTGCCCGCAGCAGAACCATCGGCAACTTGCCTAGCATGGGCAATTGAAGCGGCTGACCTTAGCGAACCTGCCAACCCATTTATCGAAGACACACGTGCTTCGTTACTAAAATTAGCAAACCGAGGCAACGCAAACGCCGCCAAAATCCCCAGAATTACAATCACCATAACCAGTTCGATCAGTGTGAAGCCTTTTTCTTTTCTTGCCGCAATGGCTGTCATCGCTTTCATGGTATTACTCCGTTTTTATCGCCAGT
>CAXPUI010000463.1:0-4603 GCA_964220205.1 Candidatus Allofontibacter communis
TTTCCCGACACCCATTGTGCCGAAAGTCAGGTTGCAATTACACTGTGGTATTGACGGAGGTAAGTCGTGCGTAAATTTGTTTTTTGTCTGCTCATCACATCTTTCATGGCCCCTGCCCTGGCCGAAGCGATTGTCGGTTCAGCAGCACCCGATTTCGAGTTACAGGGTTCAGATGGGAGCACCTACACACTCAGCCAGTTCAAGGACAAGCAGAGTGTTGTCATAGCCTTCTTTCCGAAGGTTTTCACGGGCGGCTGAACCGCCGAATGCAAGTCGCTGCGTGACAGCGGCTCCGTTATTCAGCAACACGATGTTGCTTACTTTATGGCCAGCACCGACTCCCTGTCAGACGTCACCGCGTTTGCAGAAAAGAACAACGCGAACTTCCCCATTCTTGCAGACCCGGACAAGAACGCCGCGAAAATCTACGGCGTTCTTTCGGTCATGGGGTTTGCCAAACGCTGGACTTTCTACATCGACAAGACAGGTACGCTGGTCTACATCGATAAATCGGTGAGTCCTGGTACCGCCGGCCCCGATCTGGCTGCGAACCTGGCAAGACTGAAGCTCTAATAGGACCTGGAGACTATATAGTCAGCGAGCCAGCGCAATGCATCCGCATTAACCAGGTTGTCCAGCGACGATTGAGCCTGTTCCAGCTCCCTTTGCAGGCGTTGCCTGGACGCTTCAACGCCAAGAAGACTGACGAAAGTGGATTTGTTGCTTAACACATCCGAACCGGAAGGTTTGCCGAGCAACTCGGTGCTTCCTTCGACATCCAGAATGTCATCGCGAATCTGGAAGGCCAGTCCTATATGTCTGCCAAAATCACTAAGACGCTGTTCAACCTCCGCATCACCCGTGACCCTGGCAACTAAAAGCATGCTGGCCTCAATAAGCCCACCCGTCTTGCGTTGATGCATCACCTCAAGTTCATCAAGCGCCAGCGGCCGAGACTCACCCTCGAGGTCAACAGCTTGTCCCTGGACCATGCCGCCAACCCCTGCGCTCTCCGCCAGGCAGCGTACCCAGTCGACTTTCACCCGAGGGTCGACGTCGGATTCTGTGAGTAACTCAAAACTCGTGGTCAGCTGCGCGTCCCCGACGAGGACTGCCGTCGCTTCGTCGAACGCCCGGGGCAAAGTGGGCTGTCCACGTCGCAGATCATCATCATCCATCGCGGGCAGGTCATCGTGAATCAGGGAATAGGGATGGACCAGCTCAACAGACGCAGCCGGGAAATCCGCAACGCTGGGGCTGACATCAACAGCCCGCGCGGTTGCATAGCTGAGAAGCGGCCGAATTCTCTTGCCTGCTGAACGCACAGCGTATCGTACAGCCTCAGCGAATCGAGTATCCGGAACAATCTTTCGCTCCATAAAGGCGCTCATTTGTCTCTCCACTCGATCCCTGTGTTCAACGGCCCAATCCTGAAATCGCGTCATGCAATCTACCGACTAATAACAAGCCTCTATGCTACCATCCCGCCATGAGCAAAACCTTCGTCTCCGTCAACGCCGCGGCAAATATTGCGCTGGTCAAATACTGGGGCAAGAAACCTGGTCCAGGGAACCAGCCAGCAACCGGATCCCTGTCGATTGGTCTCGAAGATCTGCGTACAGAAACCACCCTGGAAATCATCGATGCGCCGGAGGATCAAATTGACTTCGACGGTCCGGCAACCGCCAGAGAGCGCCTCGTTTCGTATTTCGATGAGGTAAGGCGACTGTTCAGCCTGTCAGACAGGTTCAAACTGCAAACCGCGAACAACTTTCCCACGGGCACCGGATTAGCCTCCAGCGCTTCAGGTTTCGCCGCTCTGGCCATGGCGTTGAATGAGCTGCTGCAGCTTGACCTTGAAGCAGCAGACGTTTCTCGACTGGCCATGCGCGGTTCAGGCTCGGCGGCCCGCTCGGTCTATGGCGGATTTGTTGAGACCGTTGCAGAACAGGACGCCTTTGCCAGGCAAATCAGGCCTACTGAACATTGGCCGCTTGCCGTCCTCGTGGCGATAACAGATGAGAGCGCCAAACGGATCAGCTCGACAGACGCCATGCAGCAGACCGCCCACAGTTCGCCCTATTACAAGGCCTGGCTGGGTACCCACCGTGATGACATGGTCGCGGGTCGTGCAGCCGTTGAGAATCGTGATTTTGACAAGCTGGCTCTGGTTGCTGAAGCCAGTTGCCTGAAAATGCACGCCAGCATGATGACCAGTGTCCCGGCGATTATCTATTGGCATCCTGCAACGCTGGGTATCATTCATTGCGTACAAGGTTTACGCGAATCCGGCTTGCCCTGTTTTTTTACAATTGACGCTGGTGCCCAGGTAAAAGTTATCTGCGAACCCGAATCCCTGGCAGCGGCAAGCGCTGCCATCAGCGACCTGAATGGCGTCCAGCGACTGATAACAACGCGGTTGGGCGGCGAGCCCTCGATACAGTGATCTCTGCTCCGGGTAAGCTGTTTGTCATCGGTGAGTACGCTGTGGTGTACGGCGGTCCGGCTGTCCTGGTACCAACTCCCCAACTGGCGGAGGTACAGATAACCCAGGACAATCAGGATCAGTTGATCATCAGCCACGGCGAGGACAGAACCCTCAGGTTATCAGAAGCCTGGATCGAGGAACCGCTGCTGAACGCATTGATCACAACGCTGGACTGCGCCGATCAACTCGCCACGCTGTCGATGACACTCGACACGTCTCAGTTTTATCATGATGGCCAAAAACTTGGACTGGGTTCCAGCGCAGCCCTCACCGGTGCACTGGTGACAGCTCTGCGGCCTGATCTTCGGGTGGACGAGCGACTGTCTTTGGCTACTGCAGCCCATCAGCGATTCCAGGGCGGGCGAGGCAGCGGCGCCGATGTTGCCCTGGCGGTACTGGGCGCGCCGATCAGTTTTTCTAAAGCAGAAGGCCCTCAAACGGTCGAACTTCCTCAAGACCTGCACATGCTGGCTATATGGACCGGCAAACCTGCATCCACCACCAATTTCCTGGCCCTGGTTGACTCCTGGAAGATGCAGAACGAGGATCGATTTGATGGGCATATGAGGCTGTTGACTACCTGTGCAGCAGATTTCGTTGCAGCGACTGAGGCGACCTCGATGGTGGACCTTATTCGCCAGTACAATCAATATCTTCATGATTTTTCAGAAGATTCCGGCGTTAATTTCTACAATGACCCTCATATTGCACTGCAAAAAGAGGTAGAATCCGCCCGCTGTGCGTACAAACCCTCAGGGGCTGGTGGTGGCGATTTCGGGATCGCCTTCAGCACCGACAAAGACAGCATCACCAAACTGGCCGAGCAAATGATTGAGGCAGGGAGAACAGCGTTCCTGATACGCTGAGACCAAGGAGTAGTAATGGATAATGCACGTTTCCCCGGGTTTTACCGGCTGTCAATCGGGGAAAGACTCCAGCGGGTTCACGAACAGGGTTGGCTCAACGAGCAGGATCTCAGCAGCCTGCACAGCGGCGAGCACATCCTGGCCATCGACCGAGCGGATAAAATGATCGAAAATGTCGTCGGCGTCATGGGGCTGCCGCTAGGACTTGGCTTAAACTTCCGCGTCAATCAAAAAGACTACCTGGTACCCCTGGTAGTTGAAGAGCCCTCTATCGTTGCTGCGCTCAGTTCTGCCGCTAAAACTTTCCTCGCTTCCGGCGGCATCGAGGCAGAATCGAAAGAATCACTGCTCATTGGGCAGATCCAGGTTGTCAATCCACCGGATGCCGAACAGGCAAGAAACCAGATCCTTTTTCATCGCGACGAACTGCTGGGCCAGCTCAACGAACAGCATCCTAATATGGTCGCGCGGGGTGGTGGTGCCAGAGACATCGAGGTCAGAGTTTTCGAGCATACGGATGAAAACCCATTGATGCTGGTCGTACATCTACTGGTGGATACCTGCGATGCCATGGGGGCAAACATCATTAACACGATGTGTGAGGAAATCGCCTCAGACATCGAGGCCCTGACCGGCGGTCGCGTGTTTCTCCGCATATTGTCAAATCTTACTGATCGTTCCGTCGTCACTGCCAGGGTGACCATCGCTCCTGAGCAATTGGAAGGCAAAGGGTATTCCGGGGAAGAGGTCCGGGACGGGATAATCCTGGCATCGCAATTCGCGGCTGTAGACCCCTATCGGGCTGCCACCCACAACAAGGGGATCATGAATGGTATTGACCCTCTGGCAATCGCCACGGGAAACGACTGGCGTGCGATTGAAGCCGCCGCCCATGCCTACGCGGCAAAAGACGGCAGGTACGGGTCGCTAACCCGATGGCAGGCTGATGCTAACGGCAATCTTGTGGGTTCGATTGAGATCCCCATTAAAGTGGGTATCACGGGCGGCTCTCTGCAGGCTAACGACACGACCCGCATCAGTTATCGCCTGCTCAATGTAGGCAGCGCACGCGAGTTGGCCGAACTCATGGCATCAGTCGGTCTCGCGCAGAATTTCTCAGCGATCAAGGCCCTGTCAACCGAAGGGATACAGAAAGGCCACATGTCCCTGCACGCACGCAGCGTGGCCGCAACCGCGCGGGCACCGAAAGAGCATTTCGAGACCGTGGTCAGTCGATTGATCGCCCGGG
>CAXPUI010000464.1:0-2943 GCA_964220205.1 Candidatus Allofontibacter communis
AGCGCAGCAAGGGCCGCTTCAACACGATCCTCCATAGCCTGTGGCCGCGGGGCATCAGGGATAGTCGATGCCATTGGTACCTGATCATCGTCAACTTTTTGCAGAATGACATCATCCGGCATATCGAGATAGACAGCCCCTGGACGTCCATAGAAAGACACTCGAACGGCCTTCTCAACATAAAATGGAATACGCCGCGCGTCCTCTATCGCATGAGCATACTTGCACCAGGGTTTTGCTGCGGCTACCTGGTCTTCTTCCTGGAATGCACCCCTGCCATTTTGACTAACCGGGGACGCACCTCCAATCAGAATCATCGGCCAGCAGTTCTCCTTGGCATTGGCCAGGCCCGCCAATGCATGGATCACCCCCGGGCCAGAAACCACCAGACAGGCCTGCGGTCGTCCCGTGAGATAGCCAGCAGCCTGGGCTGCGTAACTGGCTGCCTGCTCATTACGCATACCGATATACTTGATACCAGCTTTCTGTGCCTCGGTTGCTATTGGAAACACCGGGAATCCAACAATACCGAACATATAATCCACACCCTGCTGCTTCAGGGATTCCGCCATCAAGCGGGCGCCACTTTTCGTCTCCATGCCTTCTTCCATTAATGTTGCGAACGTTGTTTTTCCTGCATTCCCTGAATAATAGGCATGATTGGACGCATTTGGCGAGGGCCGGGTCGTCCCGGCAGGGTCAATGCCATCAGAAGGATCGAGCCTAAAGACTAGTTGCAGCGCCTGCATTCAAGTACCGGTAACCGTGACGGTCCGCTGCTCCCGCCTTTGCCTGAGCATACTGTTAGGTACATACTGATCACCAGATAACAAACAGCACGGGAGATGACAATGGCACTGGATGACTACCAGGTTTACCCAGAGGTCGATAACCTGATCAGCGAAATCCGACAGTTCGATCTGTTCGAACACATCGTTGAGTTGGAAGCCTACGGCATAACGGTGGTGCCTCCCGAGAAGATGCAGTCTTCAGCTGGATTCATCGAGCGCCTGCGCACTGCGATCATCAATGCCTGCGAATCCCGGAATGGCATCGAGATTGACGACTACCGGACAGCCACTCCTCCTCGGGAAGCGACCTTCTCCAACAGCTGGGATCTGCTGGAAGAAGATGAGGTATTCGTTGAGGCAGCCATCAATCCGGTCGTACTTGCGCTGGTCAGGTGGCTGCTCGGCCAAAGCGCGGTCTTTTCAGGCCAGACCTGGATTATCAAGGCACAGGGGGCTGACGGCCTTGGATTGCACAGCGATTCACACGGCATACCTCCCGGAGCGGGCCAGATTGCCCACATGTGTAACGCCTCGTGGATCTGCACCGACTATGACGGCTCCGAGGACGGGCCAACGGTATTTGTCCCAGGCAGTCACCAGTTTGGTCGAGCGACATTAACTCACGAGGCCGATTTGACCAACACGCCTTTCAAATTCGTGCCCCTCATAGCCAAAGCGGGCTCAATGGCTATCTGGAACGGTGCCACCTGGCACGCCAGCGAAAAACGCACGAATCCCGGCCTGCGCATCACGCTGGTACAGAACTATTTTCGATCTTACATGCGTGTCCAGAAAGACTATGAAAAAACTTCCCCGCAACTCCTGGAGAAGTATCCTGAACTGGCCAGGGTTATTGGTAAGGCACTATACCCCTATGATGACAGCCGTAATCCATCCCCGGAACGTATTGCACCGTTCATGCAAACAGGCACCGATCAGCGAAAGTAGTCGAGGCTGTGAAAACAGAGACTTTGTTACCACTGGGCAAGCTGGACCCCGGTCTCGCAGCCCCTGAAGTACCCCTCGACCCCAGCCTGGTCGGGGAACAGGCAACCATCGCAGATGAAGTCGGTTATTCAAGTCTCCTGATGGAGGAAACCAAGGATGACCCTTTCCAGATTCTTGCCGTCGCGGCAACTCATACACAGAGAGTAAAAGTGGGTACGTCGGTTTCCATCGCCTTTGCACGCAGCCCCTACGTCACAGCCATGTCAGCCTGGACCCTGCAGAAAGTATCCAATGGCAGATTCGAGCTCGGACTCGGCTCCCAGGTTCGCGGCCACATCCGTCGTCGTTTTGGCCTGGAATGGCATGCGCCGGGTCCCTGGATGAGAGACTATGTACGCGCCGTCAAAGCCATCTGGCACAGTTGTCAAACACAGACACCGCTTGCTTTCGAAAGTGAGCATTACAACTTGAATCTCAACGTTCCCTTATTTACGCCAGCCCCCATCGAACATCCGGAGATTCCTATACAGGTGGCGGCGGTCAATCCATACATGTGCCGGGTAGCAGCAGAAGTCGCCGACGGGGTCAGACTTCACCCTGTCTGTTCAGCCCGTTATATTCGTGAATCGGTAGTGCCTGTACTGGAACAACATCTAACGCCCGGCAAAACTTTCGACGTCTGCCTTAAACCACTGATTGCAACAGCACCAGACAATGAACTCCTGGAAAAACGAAAGAACATCGCTCGTCAACGCCTGGCGTTTTACATCAGCACGCCGGCGTATCGCCTACCGTTCGAAGCCGCGGGCCTGGAAGACTTGGCCGAAGAGCTAAGTCAGCTATCCCGTCGGGGGCAATGGGATCAAATGACAGCCCGCGTTGATGAAGAAGTTCTGCAAGAATGGGTTGTGATCGCCCTTTACGACGATCTGGCCAGCGAAATCAACCGACGATTCGCTGGCACACTGCAACGCGTCGAAGTCGGTATACCCGTTGACAGTCAGGCAGACCAGGAGACGCTGGCCGGTATACTGGAAGACATCGCTCACCCATCAAGCAAATAGCGGACTAACAACCAGGAACAATTTATGAAGCAACGAAAACTTGGGACGACGGCTGTATCAGCGATCGGATATGGTGCGATGTCTCTCAGTGACTTTTATGGCCCAACGGATGACGCAAAATCCCACGCGATCCTGAAGCG
>CAXPUI010000465.1:0-5808 GCA_964220205.1 Candidatus Allofontibacter communis
CCATGAACATGCTGAGCGTGTTCCGGGAAGTGTTTCCCGGCGTGCCGCAGGCACCGGTAGAATTCAATGCATCCGGCACTCGGATTCCCCTTTGACGGGAGTCGGTTCGTGAAGTGGAGAGCATGATGCAGATCGAAAGAACCCCGCCAGACATTGACAACTGCAAGTTGGTACAGGCGGAGCTGTTGACCGGCCAAACGGGTGTGCGGTTAACCGGTGTCGACATTCCCGAGATGACCGATGACCAGTTGGCCGAGGTCAAGGGGCTGATCTCCCAGTATTGCGTTGCCGTGTTGCCCAACCAGTTCATATCGCCCGATGAGCACCTGGCATTCGTTGGTCGATTCGACCCCATTACGTTCACGCCCGGTAACGATCCGCATCCCGAGTGGCCCGACATCCATGTGGTGAACCTGGCGAGCACGTCGACACTACCGCCAATGAACGGATTTCATACCGACACATCGTTCGTCGAGCGACCACCGTCCTATACCTCCCTTTCACCGCAGAAGCTGCCAGCCCGGGGAGGTGATACGGTTTTCACCAATCAATACATGGCCTATGAAGCGCTGTCGCCGGTCATGAAGAAGATGCTGACGGGATTGCGCCTTAAGCATGTCGTTTCCCACGTTACTCGACCGGAAGACGCGCCGGATCCAGTCTGGCATCCGGCGGTGAGGACCCATCCCATCACTGGCAGGAAGGCGCTATATCTCACCCAGCCCCAGCGCTGTTTTGAAGCAGAGGGCATGAAGCCCAGGGAAAGTGCCAATCTGATCGAATTCCTCTATGCCCATTCCCAGCACATCTACGCGATGTACCGGCACCGCTGGCAGCCGGGTGATTTTGTCATCTGGGACAATCGGTGCTCGATGCATGGCGGCGTCTTTGACCACGGCGAGGACGAGCGGATCATGCATCGAGTGATGTGTCAGGGGGAAAAACCCTACTAGCATGATCCAATGAACGATTTCCCGGCAAAATTTAATTCCCCGGAAGATGCCTACTTCGGGTTTTTCGAAGCGGACCGGTCAAAAGACGGTGCCGCCTGGGCGGCGGTGATGAGTTATCCCCATGTCCGGGTTGCCGCAGCCGGATCAACTGAATTTTTTCAAACAGCGAAAGAGTATGCCGATGCCGCCGACTGGACAGAGAGAGAGGCAACCGGGTGGGTGCGCACGGCAGGGGATGACCCGGTTATTCTGCATGAGACCCAGCGCAAAGTTCACCTGCTTGGTGGCTGGACACGCTACAACGCCGATGATGAGCCGATACTCTGGAACAGGGTTACCTACATTCTGACAAGGCCCGAGGATTCATGGGGAGTCCAGGCGAGATTTGCTCTCGGTTCCTACGACAGGAACCATGAAGAGGAATCAGCCAGGTCTGAAGCGACCGTAGCGGCACTGGACCTGGTTGAAAGATTCACCTACGCGCTGGGCAGGGGCGATGATGCAGCCATTGCCGAGATATGTCGTTTGCCACTGGTTGAAGTTGATATTGGCGATGTCTCACGCTCTCAAGGTATCAGCGAAAAGGCGATCCGTGACTATAGCGCCGTTTCGGATGCCGGTGTTGTCCAGACCGGTGCCAGGGGTTGCATCGTTTCCGTCTCCGGCAGCACGGGGCATGGCATCCTGCTGGTCGGCAGGCAGGCAGATTCCTGGCAGATCGCAGGGATATCACACATAAAGGAGAAAAGTGCCTGATGACCAGGAGACGTTTCATGAAGCCTGAGCTGGCTGATGCATTTCGATCAGCGGCTTCGGAGGTTAAGCGATAAGCGAGACCACCGAACAGGAAGTCTATGTCGAGCAGCATCTGACCCGCAATGTTGCGGTGCAGCTGGGTCATGGCCTGTTCGGCCAGACCGGCTTTCGCTTGTTTAATGCGCCTACCTTCCTGCCGGTATATCTCTACACGCTGTCCGGCTCTGAGTTTATTGTCGGACTGGCGCGGTCGCTGGAATCCGTTGGCCAGATGCTGACCCCCGTGGTGGGTGCATCGCTGGTTGGACACAGAAAGAAAATGCTGGGTATCACCCTTGCGACCAGCATCCTGGTACGCCTGCAGATGCTGTTTATCGCATTGACCGGACTGTTCCTTGGTGCCAGCAGTGAAGCCGTGTGGATGATCATCTTTTTCATGGTTTTGATGGGACTTTTCCAGGGTGTGTCCGTCGTGATGATGAACTCCCTCAGAGCGCGGGTGATTCCCGTCAAGCGGAGGGGATTTGTCTCGGGTTGGCGCAATTTTCTCTCGGGGGCGGCGACAGCGACGCTGGCCTATTTTGCCGGTGGCTATTTCATCGACCACAACGTGCTGGGCGATGGTTATGCTGCACTGTTCCTGCTGGCGTTTTTTGTCGCGTTGCTGGGTATCGGTACGCTTGCATTGACGAGGGAACCGCCAGGTGTTCCGCTGCGTAAACAGGAAAATGTCCGGGAGAGCTTCCGAGCGCTGCCGGGGCTGCTTCGGGACAACCCGGCCTTTGCCCGGTTTTTCATGGTCGGCGCTCTCGGTTCATTTGGTCGTATGGCGATGCCCTTCTATATCCTGTACGCCGGAACGCAGATGGAAATATCAGGCGCCATGCTGGGCGTGCTGACAACCATCTGGATGCTGGCCAGCACGGCAACCAACGTACTCTGGGGCAGCGTTGCTGACCGCAGTGGTTACCGGCTGGTGCTGATTGTGACACTGGCCATGTGGATGCTGGCCCATGTCCAGCTTCTGCTGATTGAAGGTATTGCCGGATTGATCGTTTTCTTTGCCATATTTGGTACGGCCTCCAGCGGCTTCATGCAGGCCCGCCAGAACATGGTCCTTGAACTGGGCGCGGAAGAGGATATTCCCCTGCGGGTGGCGGTATCGAATATGGCGATCAATATGGTGGCATCGATTGGCCCGCTGCTTGGGGGTGTGATTGCGGTGACAATTGGTTATGAGGCCATATTTGCCGTTTGCATCGCCGTACAACTGCTTGCCCTGGTTATCATGATCGGTTTTGTACCGGAACCGCGACGCCTGAACGTCGTGCTGACCGTGGATGAGGGAGGTATCTGATATGGAATATGTCCGGCTGGGGCGAACTGACCTTCAGGTCAGCGTCATGGGGCTGGGTTGTGGCGGCCCCAGTCGCATCGGCATAAGAGCAGAACTGCCCGAAAAGGAATCTGTGGACATCATTCGTACCGCCATCGATGCGGGCGTCAACTTTATCGATACCTCCGAGGTTTATGGTACCGAACCGATTGTCGGCGCAGCCATGAAACACTATGACCGTGACAGGCTCATTATCTCGACCAAGAAACACTATCGTGACGGGCTCACGCCTGCGTCACTGCGGGCGGGACTCGAAGCAAGCCTGAAACGGCTGGGTACTGACTACGTCGATATCTACAACCTGCATGCGGTTGCACCTGACGATTACGTAAAGTTGCGGGACGAGATATTGCCGTCTTTTGCAGAGCTGCGTGAGGAAGGCAGGATCCGGTTTGTCGGCGTGTCGGAAACCTTTAACCAGGATCTCGGCCACCCGATGCTGGTGGAGTCACTGCCCGAAGGCCTGTGGGATGTCGTTATGGTCGGGTTCAATATGCTCAACCAGAGCGCAAGAGACCGGGTTCTTAAAGTAACGCAGGAGAAGGATATTGGTGTGCAGCTCATGTTTGCCGTCCGGCGCGCCTTCAGCCAGCCGGCCAGTCTTCTCAGCTCCCTCGAAAAACTGGTGGAGCTGAGGCAACTGGACGCTGCCGATATCGACTGGGAAAACCCGCTGGGATTTGTCCTCGAAGAGTCAGATGCCCTGAGCCTGACCGAGGCTGCTTATCGTTTCTGCCGCCATGAACCAGGGGTTCACGTTGTGCTTTCAGGGACGGGGAATCCAGCGCACCTGGAGCAGAATATCGCGGCGCTGATGCGCCCCCCACTGCCTGACACCGTCGTCGACAGGTTGAGGCATATCTTTCGTCATGCGGAGGGTGTGACCGGCCAATAGGCTGCGTTTTTCATGAGGTTTTGCGCACTTCTGACGTCTTTATAACTACCAGATGATGTCCAGAGGAACAGCGATGTCCATCGAACAGTTACAGCGAGACGGGCTGGCCGGACCCTACGAACTGGCCGATAAATCCGGGCTCGACAAGGCCTGTGAAGTCGCCCGTGAACTTAAGGCACTGCGGCGTCAGCAATTGAAAGTGGCGAGAATAGCGGGCCTTGAAGACCCCGGTCAGAATCCTAATCTTGACCGGCATATGGATATAGACTGCTTCAAGGCGCTTTATTTTGATGCCAATCTGCAATCCGTTCTGGACGAGCTTTTTGGCAGGGACCTTTTCGTCTGGCGGACCAACTTCTTTGTCAAGTTCGAGGGCGTTGGTGAGAACAAGTGGCATCACGATCGCCACTTCGAAAACGGTGATGCGCCGTTGAACCTGTACGATACCAGCAATCATTTCACGATCCTGCTGGCTTTGACGGATATCGATATGGATGCCGGAAGAATTGAGTACGTAAAAGGATCCCATCTGCCCATTGAAGGGTGGGACCGGGATATTCCGCGACACATCGATGAAGTGCCGGAAAACATCCAGGACAGGGTCACGCCGCTGCCATTCGAGCGAGGTCAGTTTGCGGTTTTCCACTCCAGCCTTTTGCATCGAAGCCTGGCTTTTGGTGAAGGTGAAGGCCGTGTATCGATGGCCGCCAGGGTGGCCAGGAAGGGGACAGAAATTCCTGAATACGGTTCACCCAGCACTGCCGGTGGACAACATGCCGCAGCTGAACCTGTGTACTATTACCGGGATGAAGCCATCATGCCGCTGAATTGATGGTCGGAGGATATCGATGCTGGAATCAGATCAGGTAGAAAAATTCAGGCAGGATGGCTATCTCGCCGTCAGCAATGTCCTGTCCGATGCTGAAGTTGAAGAACTGCGCAGTCTGACCGAAGAGTTTGTCGAACGGTCAAGCCAGGTGACGGCGAATGACGAAGTCTTCGATCTTGAACCTGTACACAGTGCGGAGTCACCGGCGATTCGCCGTATTAAACATCCAGTAAGCCAGCACCCGGTTTATGCACGATTTGCCCGGCATCAAGGCATATTGGATATCGTGGAGGACCTGCTCGGGCCGAACCTGCGCTATCACAACAACAAGCTCAACATGAAAAACCCCGGTCATGGTTCCGCCGTGGAATGGCATCAGGACTGGGCGTTCTATCCGCATACCAACGACAGTATTCTCGAAGTCGGCATTGCACTGGACGATATTACGGAGGAAAACGGACCACTACTTGTCATACCAGGCAGTCACAAGGGCCCAACCTGGGATCATCACCAGGATGGCCTGTTCCTGGGTGCGATTACCGATCCTGCGTTCAGCCCTGAAGACCCTGTGTCTGTCACTGTCAATGCCGGTGATATCACCCTGCACCATGTTCGTATACTGCACGGCTCGGCTCCCAACCATTCAGATAAGGCGCGGCGGATGTTCTTCATCGGTTTCTGTGCGGTGGATGCGTGGCCCCTGACCCCGACAGGGGAATCCCTTGAGGATATGAACAGCAGGATAGTACGGGGTGAGCCGACACTGGAGCCCCGGCTTGAAGAATTGCCGGTGCGAATCCCGCTGCCCAAGGTGCTGGGGGGCAGCATTTATGAACAACAGGAGAAGCTGCGAAAACCTCTCCTGGCAAAACGTTGAACTGGAGGTAATTATGTCAATGGAACAACTGCAAACCGATGGTGTCTCCGGTCCCTATGATCTGGCGGACAAATCATTGGTCGATGATGTTATCGAACTGGC
>CAXPUI010000466.1:0-3366 GCA_964220205.1 Candidatus Allofontibacter communis
AAGGCGCGAGAATATAACCTATACATTGCTGGTGGCGGTGTGATTGAGCAAGTACCGGAATTCCCGGATCGCTGGTTCAATACAGCTTTTATCATCGGTCCGACGGGTGAGGTTGTTTTGCGGTACCACAAGTGGCACATACCGGCGTCGATCGGTCTCGGGTCCAGTCCCCATGATATCTATGATGAATATACCGAAGTCTTCGGTTCGGATATCCAGACGCTGTTTCCTGTCATTGACACGGAAATTGGCAAGCTGGGCACCATGACGTGTCACGATGGCTGTACACCGGAGGTTTCCAGGGCGCTCGGATATAATGGTTGCGAGATCATTTGTCACCCCACGGCGCTCCAGGAAGTTGAAGGTGTTTCTGAACCCTGGGACTTCTGGATGTTCACACGCAGGACTCGAGCCCATGACAATATGTGTTATCTGCTCGGTTCCAACTGGGGCACTGTTGAGTACGATTACTATCCTCGTGCCTTCTGTTCAGGTAATTCCCTGGCGATTGATTACACCGGGATGGTGCTGCGCCATATGCCCTATCCCGAAGAGCAGGTCCTGGCGGTCACTATCGATATTGAGTCTCTCCGTGAACACCGGTCTCGCTGCAATCACAACACCTGGGTGGATCTGCGAACCGAAGGTTTCAAGCAGATTTATGAGCAACCGATTTACCCGCCCAATCAATTTCCTTCAGGTCGCCCCCCCAAGAACCTGGCGGACAAGATGGGGCCAGTCAGAGAGGTTTGCGAAAACCTCTATGGACGTGGTCAGTTTGTGCCCCCGAGTGGGCGCAGCATCGAAGATATGGGCGGTATTCACGAAGAAAGAGTGGCGCGTGCTCAGGACCTGGGCACTTTGCGCCGCGATTAGCAGGAGGTAATGTGAAGGTCAACAGTCCTCTGGCAAACATGGACATCTATATCGGTCGAGTCTCAAAAAGTTCAGGTGGTCTCCTGGTTGAGAGCCGTGAAGATTCGACCATGTCCGCAGAAATTCTCGTGGGGCCTCGTGATGCCCGTGACTTTTTACTGTCCCTGCTGAAAAAACCGCTGGTCTTACTGTATTTGCTGGCGCTGCCCTTGATCGGGCTGTTCTCCGCCCCGGTGAGCGACGAGCATGGTGGTGCAGCCGGTCGCCTGGACGATCCTCTCAATAAGCCCTGGTAGAGGCAGAGGTGCCGTATTACCAGTAGTCGAGCCCAACGAGTTTGCGACCCAGGGGGCCGAGTTCCGGTGGTGGTCCTGTTTCCCGCCTTTTGCCGCCTGAAACCGATTGAGTCAACGCCCAGTCAGGCAGCAGCCGTTCCCGCCATTCCCTGATAGTCCTGTCTCTAAGAGTTTCTGAGGCCGGGCTCATGGTGACGTATTGTACGAAACGGTGCTGGTCTGCCCGGTTCAGGTCACTGGTATGTGGCATCAGGCGGTGAAATACGACCAGGCTGCCCTTGGTGCCAGGGACTCTTAACAGGTCATCCTCCTTGACTTGAGGGAAACGTCGGTGCTCATCATCCTTGTGATCTGAGAGATGCTGACTCAGGTTCTGGTAGATCGACGGGACGCAGGCAAATGCTCCCTGATTGGCGTCAGTGTCGGAAAGGTAAACCAGGCCCTGCATGCCGAGCCCCTTGAACGTCCATGGATCACAGTCCCAATGAATCGGTTCCCGGCGCCAGGACGTCGTTTCTTCAGCGAGAGGTGGTTTGAATGAAACTCGATCATTACTGACAAGCAGGTTCCTAGTTCCGTAAAGGAGGCTAAAAACATCGTGCAGCCCTGGATGTTGCCGCAGGTTCCATAATGCCTGGTGATGATGCAGAGGGATAATACCGTGGCCATCGAAATCGCGGCGATACCAGGTTGACCTCTCTTCGAGATCGATCGACGCGTATTCGGTTATGGCATCGATTACAGCGTCGCACAAAAGGTTCGGGACGACGTCGGGTATGACCAGATATCCCTCTTCCAGAAACTGACTTTTCTGCGACTCCGCCAGCATGTCTTTGGTAGCATGTCCTGATGATCGTAGTGTTTGATATTGGCACAAGTCGGCTCAAAGTGTCAGCGTTTTCCTCCAGCGGGGATCTGCTGGGCCAGGTCGCAAGACGCCACCTGCACCATGCCGAAGGAGAATACGCCTGGCAGGAAACGGGCGAGTGGTGGCGGAACGCGTGTGCGGGATTTGCCGAGTTGATGACGACAGCTGATTTGCAGCCGGGTGCAGTGCGTGGTTTTTCGGTCAGTGGTCGAGCGGGTGCCGGTGTTTTTGTCGATGGTAAAGGGGATGTGCTTGCTGAACCCTGGTCCGATGGTCGTCATCGCTCTATCCTGGCAAAGCTGCGGGGAACCTATCCGGCAGCACCGACGTATGGCCTGACCCTGATCGCGAAGTATGCCTGGCTGCAGGAACATGCGCCCACCCGTGCGGACACCGTGCGACATTGTCTGTACGCCAAGGATTTTTTGCTCTTCAAACTCACGGGAGTTTCCCAGACCGACCCGAGTTCAGGACCGGACGCCCTCGATTGGTTTGATCAAGAAGTGGTTGATACCGATCTCCTGCCAAAGCCTCAGTTGCCATGGTCGATTGCCGGATCAACGACGCCAGCAGCAGCAGCGGAGCTGGGCTGCGAAGTGGGGATACCAGTTGCCTTGGGCGCCCACGATGGCATTTGTGCTAATACAGGCTGCGCCATGCTTGGTGAAGGTGAATATGCGCTGACCCTGGGGACCCATGCGGTTTGTCGGACGGTAACGGCCAGAGACCTCGGTCGGGAAGAACGTTTCTACTGCTACCCGCCAGCTTTGCACTGCTATGGCGGTAATAGCTGGCATATCGGTACAACGCTGAACTGGATGCTGTCGATTGTGGCTGGTCTGAACAGCGAGTTGTCCGCTAGCGAGCTTGGTGAATTCAATGAGGGTTGGTCGCGAGCTGCGGCCGACCCGAATTTGATTTTTCTCCCCTATCTGGGTGGCCAGACGATTCCCGAGAAACGTGATGCCGGCACGGGTGCGTTCCTTGGATTATCCCAACATACCTCCAGAGAGCAGATGATCCACGCGGTTTTCCAGGGTTGCGCGTTTGCAATACTCCGCACTTACCGGGAGATTGCCGCGATAACCGGGCCCGCATCGAAAATTTGCCTGACAGGCGGCGGTATTGTGTTTCGACCCTGGCTGCAGATGCTGGCCGATCTGCTGGAACAGGAGATCAGTTTCACTGATATCGGTGTGGAAGGCAGGGGTGCTGCCATTTTCTGTGCGGTTGCCCTGGGAGATTACCGAGACATTCCGGAGGCTGCGCAGGCGATGCAGTCAAAGGCAACCTCAATACTGCCGAGGCCCCTTGATGATGCGAGCA
>CAXPUI010000467.1:0-12408 GCA_964220205.1 Candidatus Allofontibacter communis
CTGGCCTTGGTCTGGAGATACCAGCCCTGGCCGGCCAGCCCCGCGATGTGCAGAAAAAGGGCAGCCGCCGCCAGGACAGCAACAGACCGCCAGACATTTATCCGCGACGATTGACGCTCCTGTCTCTTAAAGGGTCCTTGCAACAGGTTTATCTCAGCACCTGTATAACCACGACAGAGTCGCTCAAAGGGCGTCTCCGTTGATTCCAGCCGTTCTACCTGGACCCCTGCCGCCTCGAGCTCCTTCAGCTGCAGATCGACTTTTTGGGGCAGGGTACTTGCACTCCAGATATCGAGCTGAACACCTTCTTCCAGGACTTCTGCAGCCAGCGCAAGTTCGCCTTCCGGCAAGGTGACGGACGCATTGTTCTGCAGATCGATGTGCGCCCGCCCTTCATCCAGCAGAACGGCGTTACTATCACCGGCATTCACCAGATCATGCTCGGTGACGACCACCGCGACATCGAGATGCGATGTCGCTATCTCTTCATACCACGTCCGCATAAGCTCAAGGTCAACCACTGCAACTTCAATTTCACCCTGAGCCGTGCGATCACCGAGCGCAAAGAAACACGCTTCGATATCAACCGCCAGACTCTCTTCGATAACGTACGGTACAGCCTGGAGTATCTGGCGATACTGACGACTGGGTACCACCGCAGTCGTATGCAGAACGTCCGCACCGGGAACAACAAAGATTGCGTGACCATCAACCTCAATCTCCGCAAGCTGTGATTCCCCAGCGGCAAGCAGCTGACCCTGGCCATTGAACTTCAGCCATTCAAAACTATCAGCAGATTGTCGAAAGAAAAGCGTATCAGCCATCGCTCTGCTTACCCGAATTGCCTGGTTTAAAGTCGCGCATGAAATTCCTCAGCAGCACACGCTGTTCACCGGTTGTGATTTCGCGATGCACAAGGCTGGTCAGATAGCTGTACCTGTCCTGATATCTGGCGATAACCCTGACCTCAAAAAACGCCGATTGTACACCAAGACCGTCAGCTGATATGCCAAGACCCGCCAATTGCGGCAGTTGCAGGAAGGCATCGACTGAATCAAAGCCTTCTTCTTCGATACGTATCGCCGCGATAGACTCAGCCACATC
This sequence comes from Candidatus Allofontibacter communis, assembly GCA_964220205.1. GTDB lineage: Bacteria > Pseudomonadota > Gammaproteobacteria > Pseudomonadales > Azotimanducaceae > UBA9659. Next base: position 1,105 of record CAXPUI010000467.1, read on the forward strand.
CAAGGTCAGTTGCGGCGACAGTGACTGGAGAACCATCGCCGGCGCAGTATTAACATTCAGTCTCAAGCCGGAGGCAGGCAGCGCTGTTAGGGCAGGTTCGACAAGGCGGTATTGTTCGTCAGCAATGCCCAGCAAGCGAACTTCCGAAGCATGCACCATGGGGCCGTTTCCCGCACGGTAAGGGGGATCAAACACCAGGTAGTCGAAGTCTTCAGCTCCTGATGGGCGGCTACCGGTGTCCTTATCTATCCAGTCCTGGAGTCGGTCAATAAGACCACTGTCACCCGCTTGGGCAGCGAGCAGGTTCATCAGCCGCTGCTTCGACAGCGCCTGCGCACCACCTTCATCACCGATGCCATTGATATTGATCAGACCCTGCAAATCAGTCATGTGGAGATTGACTTCGCCGTCTTCGAACTCAAAGTGCAGGCCTGGGTCGGACCAGGCCTCACCGATATAATCAACACAGTTACCCAGGGCAAAGTCTTCATGAAGAATCTGCCTGGCCAGTTCCTCACCACCAAGTGCGTATTGACCGGCCTGGCTGCGTGACAGGTATCCACGCGTGATCTGAATCGAGGCATGCTGCTCCTGAATCATCGACACAGCCATGACCGTGGCCATGGCGACGATCAGCAGAACCGACACCAAAGCGACACCCGCCTGGGATCTCATTATCGCTCCACTCCCGGCCTGACCTCGGACAATGAATCAACGAGTAATTCCGATTCGGGAGATTCCACCTCCGACCCACCATCCTTTTCTGAGTTTCCATGCAATGCAGGTCGGTAGGAATCAACGAGCTGGAAAATTCGCCTCACCTCTCCCAACGCTTCTGTCGCGATGACAACCTCAACCCCTGCGGGCATAACACCGGCATTGTCTTCGAGGTCAACCGGGTCACGCTCTGGACTGTCATCAACAAATCCCATCACCCGAAAATCTGTTACTGACTCCAGCAGGACCTGGCTCCTGGGTTCGGAATCTTCGGCCCTATCAAGCACCAGCCAGAAGTGTCGCTGCAAAATCTCTTCTTCGTAATCAATGCTGTAGGCGACTCGCTGCAGTTCACTTCTTGCACGCCCTCCCGGATTAGACCAACCACCCCGTGTGAACTCGACGAGGTATTGCTGACCATCGAAACTCATCGGAGCAAGCGGCTCACCATATTCATCCCTGATCGGCCTGGGAACAAATTGATTGAAATCCCGCTGCATTATCGTTAATGCCTGATTAACGCGGATGTAACTGTCTATGCTGGTCCTCACCCTGTCATGACTATCACTGACCGACTGCAGCAACTGATAACCTCCCAGGCCCAGTACCGAAAATATCGAGATCGCGACCAGTAATTCCAGTAACGTGAAGCCAGATTCGCGCATCAGTATCTGCCCAGGAATCCGACGAGTTCTGACGTTGGCTCAGTCTCAGTCGCCCGATAAACCCTGACTGTAATCCTGCGGACATAGTCGTTCTCGGTGGCTTCAATTTCGGTTTCAATATCCCAAGCTGCACCGGCGATTTCCATCACATCCCGGCTGGTTCCCGGAACGGGGAAGGTTTCGTCACTCCGACGCTGCATTCTAAGCGCAGTCAACTCATCTTCCGCCAACCAGGTCGCTACCGTACGGTCCTGGATAACCCCTGCCTGCCTGAGTGTCGACGTTGAATTGCCTACCAGAGCAACAGAAACTATCGCAAACACGGCCAACGCAACCATCACCTCAATCAGCGTGAAGCCCTTATCTTTCATCATCTGATCGCCAGCTGAACGGGCCATAGCCGTCGGTTTCGAGGACACGCTGATACTCACCTCGATCTTCCAGCACCATGGTTACGGGTGTTGTTTCACCACTCGACAAAATCAGCACACGTGGGAGATCTTCTCCCAGCAGGCTGAAGGCTGAGTCTGCCACCCGCAGGTCCAGCGTCAGTCCCTCTGGCAATTCCCGGGCCTGAAAGGGCGCTGTTTGTCCACGCCATTGTTGCGAGCCCTCATCGTATCTGAGGAACTCGTAGCCATCATCTGTCAGGTCAAAGCCATATTCTGTTGAATCCAGAACAGCTTCTCCGCGAGCCATGTTGAGAAGCAATTCAAGCCGGCGGGCTTCGAGATCATAATCCGCTTTATCAACAAAGGCCGGGATGTTAGGCACGGTAATACCGACAAGTATGGTAACAACCAGCAGGACAACAAGAATCTCAATGAGGGTAAACCCACCAACCCCTGCCTCTGGCGTCGAAAGATTACAGCTCCGAGAGTCTGATGTCGGCATCCACACCTTCACCACCTTCTTCCCGATCGGCTCCAAACGTATAGACCTCGACACTCCTGTCTTCATTGTAGTAGAGATAGGGTTCACCCCATGGATCTTCGGGCACGTTCTTCAAATAGCCTTCCTGGTTCCAGTTTTTCGGTTCAGGAAAACCAACCGGTTCCGAGACCAGGGCTTCAATGCCCTGGTCGGTACTCGGATAAAAGCCGTTATCGAGACGATAAAACTCAAGAGCTTTACCGATTTCCTGAACGCCTAATCGTGCTGCTGCTGCTCTTGCCTCATCCGGGCGACTGATGACATTCGGCACGATCAACGCACCCAGTATGCCGAGAATCACAACAACAACCATGATCTCAATCAAGGTAAAACCCTGCTCTCTGTCTTTATTCATCATGTTCATTTTTCTTTCTCGTCCTTCATGTCGTCTGCCCGAAGACATATCCTTGAGCATCCCGCACCAGCAACCGGGTCGTTTCCCAAAAAAGCAGGCCCGGGCAACCGGATATTACTCGATTTAACTGAACAAACACTTAAAGCTTACACCACAAGCTGGTTCAAGCTGATGATGGGCAGCAGTATCGCCAACACGATCATAAAGACCGCCCCACCCATCACAATCAACATCATCGGGCCAAACAAACTCAAAAGAACACTCATCAGCAGATCAGCATCCTGCTGCTGATGACGCGCAACCCGACTCAACATCTCGTCAAGCTCACCACTGGCTTCACCACTGGCAATCATGTGCAGCATCATGGGAGGAAAATGGGCGCTTCGCTCCAGGGCAGAAGAAAGACTGCTGCCTTCGCTCACCCTCACTGTTGCTTCGCTGACGACATTCCTGAGCCAGGTATTGGATAAAACCTCCCCCGCGATACGCATAGCTTCTACCAGGGGGACCCCAGACGATGACAGAATGCTGAGCGTACTGGCAAACTGCGCAGTATTCGTACCCCGTGACAGCTTGCCGACGATCGGCAAGCCCAGAAGGCGACGGTCCCATAGGAGTTGCACAGCAGGCAAAGCCAGCAAGCGACGAATACCCAACCAGCTAATCACTGCAACTAAGAGCAGAATCAAACCGTAACCGACGATAAAGTCACTGGCGGCAATGACAGCAGTCGTCAACCAGGGTAGCTCTTGCTCCGAGTCCGCAAAGATGTCGACAATATCCGGCACCACATAGCCCAGCAAACCCGCGAGAATAGCCACCGTCAGAACAAACAGAATGACCGGGTATATCAGTGCCTGCTTGATGCGGGCAGCAGACTCCTGCTGCGATTCGGTAAAGTCTGCCAATCGGTTGAGCACAAGATCCAGATGGCCCGCTGATTCTCCGGCTGCTACCGTCGCGCGATGAAGCGAAGGGAATGCCTTCGGGTATTCCGCCAGCGAATTGGCAAGCGAGTATCCTTCCATGACCTTACCCCTCACGGTCAACATCATACTCTGCAGTGAAGACTTTTCGCTCTGGCGTGACACAGCCAGGAGAGCTTCTTCTACCGGCAGAGAAGCACCGATGAGTGTCGCCAGCTGCCGGGTAACCAGAGCCCGTTCGCTGATCGACAAGGTAGGCTTGAAGAGATTCTGCAGTAACGCGGGACCAGCTTGTTTCTCTACCCTCCGGGTCGGATTGACGTCCAGGGGCGTTAGTCCCTTGTCTCGAAGCAGTTGCCTGACTTGCCTGACGCTGTCAGCTTCGAGCACCCCCTTCTCTTCCCGACCGCGCTCGTTTAAAGCCTGATATTCGAAAGCCGCCACAAACAGACCTAATCTTCCATGGTGACCCGTAGCACTTCATCAATGGTGGTCAGTCCTTCGAGGACTCTCTGTCGACCATCATCCCTGATACCCGTCGTCGCCTGACGCGCATGTAACTCCATATCCAATTCGGAACTGCCGTTATGGATCATCCGGCGTAACTCTTCGTCGACGTTCACGACCTCATAGATACCCATGCGCCCCCGATATCCTTCGAAAGAGCAACGATCACAACCTACGGCCCGGTATAGTGTTGCTGACTCACCTTCCTCAACCTTGAGAAACAAGCGCTCATAATCGTCTGCCTCGACAGGCTCACGACAATCCGGGCACAACGTACGCACAAGGCGTTGTGCAACGAGTCCGATCAGTGAGTTGCTCAACAGGTATGGCTGTACACCCATGTTGGCCAGTCGCGTTACTGCACCAATCGCTGTATTGGTATGAATCGTGGATAACACCAGGTGACCTGTCAGGCTGGCCTGGACTGAAATATCCGCTGTTTCGTAATCCCGAATCTCCCCCACCATAACGACGTCGGGATCCTGACGCAAAAGTGCCCTCAGGCCCTTGGCAAAGGTCATGTCCGCCTTACTGTTGACCTGAGTCTGGCCAATGCCTTCGATATCGTACTCAATCGGGTCTTCAACAGTCAGGATATTGCGCGATTTGTCATTCAACTGGTCAAGGCAGGCGTACAGTGTCGTTGATTTACCGGAACCTGTAGGACCCGTAACAAGCAGAATGCCGTGAGGCTTGTTCACCAGTCCGGTCATCGACTGCATGTCGCGCGAATTCATGCCCAGATGCGCCAGATCTCGCCGGCCTTCATGCTTATCAAGGAGTCGAAGCACCACTCTCTCACCGTTACTGGCTGGTATGGTAGAGACCCGGACATCAACCTCTTTTCCTCCCACCCGAAGTGAAATGCGACCATCCTGTGGCAGTCGCTTCTCTGCAATATCGAGCTTCGCCATTACTTTGATCCGGGATACCAGGAGTGGTGCCAGGGCACGACGCGGGCTGACGATTTCCCGAAGGACACCGTCCACCCTGAAGCGCACAACGAGACGCGATTCGTAGGTTTCCACATGGATATCCGAAGCACCAACCTTGATAGCCTCTGTCAAGAGACTGTTAATCAGCCTGATGATCGGCGCATCATCATCCTGCTCAAGCAGATCGCCAGTCTCTGGAATCGCCTCGGCCAGGCTGGACAGATCCATGTCCTCGCCGAGATCCTCTATCATCTGCATGGCTGCTTCGGAGTCGTTCTGGTAGGCCTCTGAAAGGGCTTTATCAAAGACAACCTGCTCCACCCGCCGAGATGCTATTTCGCTCCCGACAACGCGTCGCACTTCCGCCAACACGCTGAGCGACAAGCCCTCGAGAAAAAGCAGTTCCCTGCTTCCAGGGCTCTGGCTTAACACAACACCATGCCTCTTAGCGAAACTGAATGGCAGGATCACTTCAGAAGCCTCAGGGATCATGTCAATAGATTCGTTCAAAAAACGCTCCCAAGCTGTTGTTTTTTATACTTTTTATGTCCATAAATTCCCACCCCCTGAACAAAGGACTATAAAGGTTGTATTCTACCTCGAATCATATCTTCATTCTTTAAGGAAACCAGCTTACTATAAGTTATACTTATCAAGTTTTAGCAATTTAATTCAAATTAATGATACGAGTTCTGCCATGAAGCTCAGCGATGTTGACCTAAACCTATTTGTAGTATTTGACGCTATCTATACTGAAGGAAACCTGACCAGAGCCGGTGAAATAATCGGCATCACCCAACCAGCTGTTTCCAACTCCCTCTCGCGACTCAGGAACCTGTTTAACGATCCTCTGTTCGTCCGGACGGCAGACGGCATGGTGCCTACGCCGGTCGCACAGAACATTATAGGCTCAGTCAGACAGGCGCTGGGGCTGATCAGGTCCAGTGTTCAGGAGAGTGAATTCTTCGATCCTTCCGTCTCCGACAAACGTTTTAGAATCAGCACCAACGATCTAAGCCAGGCAATACTGCTGCCGAGAATATTCCGATTACTGAAATCAACCGCTCCTGATATCGCCATCGACTGTTACCAGGTACATCGAAGGGATATGAGTATAGAACTCGCCTCAGGCAATCTGGACCTCGCGATTGACGTACCCCTGACGCCTGACCCACAAATTAAACAAATGTCGTTGTTTTCCAATCCCTATGTTTGCGTTATCCGCGAAGATAATCCTCTCGTCGGTGATGATCTCGACCTTGATACGTATCTGAATCTCAAACATATCCATATCTCGTCACGCCGGGGAGGTCTTGGTCACGTTGACCTGGCACTGGGCAAGATGGGGAAGAAGCGGGAAATAATTCTCAGGACCCAGAATCATCTCATGACACATCAGATGGCGTTGACGACAGATTTTGCGATCACCCTGCCGCTGATTTTCGCCGGCGCACTTTCACGAACCGCAAAGGTGAGATATCTCGATTTGCCATTTGAGGTACCTCACCTCGAAACCCATCTCTATTGGCACGAAAGCACCGACAAGGATCAGGCAAATATCTGGATGAGGGAGCAGATAGCCAGCAGTTACAACAACAACTGAGGTAATATTCTTAGTCATGGATCTTGTTGGCTCTCATATTCTCTCTGTCGCTCAATTTCAGCGCTCTGATATTGACAAGGTTTTCAGCACTGCTGATCAGATGCTGCCTTACGCCAGTCGGCAACGTGTCACGCGCGTCCTTGAGGGAGCAATTCTTGGCAACATGTTTTTCGAACCCAGCACCCGAACCCGGGTGAGCTTCGGCTGCGCCTGGAACCTCCTGGGCGGTGAGGTCCGGGAAACCACCGAGGTGCAGTCATCTTCCATCGTCAAGGGGGAGTCTTTTTACGATACAGCGAGGGTCTTGTCTGGATACAGCGATATCATCGTCATGCGGCACCAGATGGAAGGCTCGGTCGAAGAATTTGCCGCGGCTTCCCGCGTTCCTGTCGTTAACGGCGGCGATGGCTCAAACGAGCACCCGAGCCAGGCACTACTGGACCTGTATACCATCAAGAAAGAAATGGAAACCCAGGGAAAAACCGTCGACAACCTGCGTATTGCGCTGATTGGCGACCTGAAATATGGTCGCGCAGTCCATAGCCTCTGCCGGTTATTGTGTCTCTATGACAATATCCACTTTACCCTGATCAGCCCGCCGGAATTGAAGCTACCTGAAAACTACCGGACCGAAATGACGAACAACGGGCATCACTATGCAGAGTCCGACGAACTGCAGAGTGGTATCGCTCATGCGGACATCCTCTACGTCACGCGGACTCAGGAGGAGCGCTTTCCGACAAAGGCTGAAGCGGACAAATACAAAGGTTTGTTTCGACTCAATCAATCGATATACACAGAAAACTGCGAACCCAAAACGGTGATCATGCATCCCCTGCCCAGGGACAGTCGCGGCGATGCCCGAGAACTGGATGACGATCTGAACGAAAACCCAAATCTTGCTATTTTTCGACAGACAGACAATGGCGTGCTCGTGCGCATGGCCCTGTTTGCATTAATTCTGGATGTCGCAGACCAGATTGAAAATACCGCGCGCGATGTAAACTGGTACACTGCTGGGCGGTTTTCCTAATGATTCACATTGGAGCTTGATCCATGATCTATGACAACATCCTCGAAACCATCGGTAACACGCCGATTGTCCGACTGAACCGGATCGCGCCGGAAAATCAGGACATGTATGTCAAGGTAGAGTCTTTTAATCCCCTGGCATCGGTCAAGGACCGTCTGGCTATTGCCATTATCGAAGATGCAGAGAGACGCGGAGCCCTGTCCCCCGGCCAGACCGTAGTAGAAGCGACGTCAGGCAATACGGGCATCGCCCTGGCGATGGTCTGCGCCGCCAAGGGCTACCCATTCGTTGCGACGATGGTTGAGACCTTCTCCATTGAGCGCCGCAAGATCATGAAAGCACTTGGCGCCAGGGTTATTCTGACTCCAGCAGCCGAACGAGGCTCCGGCATGGTCAGACGAGCAAAGCAGTTGGCCGAGGACAATGGCTGGTTTCTGGCTAGTCAGTTTGAAAACCCGGCGAACCCTGAGTATCACCGCAATACAACAGGCCCGGAAGTCCTCCGCGATTTCGCTGGACGTAACCTGGACTACTTTGTCAGCGGGTGGGGGACTGGCGGGACAATGACCGGGGCCGGTGAAATGATCAAACTAGCCAGGCCCGATACGAAAATTATCGCGACAGAACCGGAAGGTGCGGCCTTGTTGTCGGGCGACACCTGGTCACCTCACAAGATACAGGGCTGGACACCAGACTTTATTCCCGGCGTCCTCAACCGCGAGGTCGCGGACGAAATCATTCCCGTCAACGATGACGCTTCCATTGCCAATGCCAAGCGGCTTGCTGCTGAAGAAGGCATCTTCGTTGGCATCTCTGCCGGCGCTACACTAACTGCAGCGCTGAAGGTTGCTGAGACCGCTCCAGATAACAGCACTTTCTGCATCATGCTGCCGGACACAGGTGAACGCTACCTGTCCTCCCCCCTGTTCGCTGACATTTCTGAAGAATCAGATGACGAGTGGCTTGAGGGCGTTCAGCACTGATAGCGAGAGAGCAACGAAATTATCAGGGGCGACAGCCAGGTTAGAGACTAGAGGTAGGAGCAACTGGTCGACCTGGGCGGTCGACCAGTCCGGATTGGACAGACTCAGCCGTCGAGAAGCCCGTCAAATTCAGGTACCGCTTTGAAGAGGTCTGCAACGAGACCATAATCAGCAACCTGGAAGATTGGTGCATCTTCATCTTTATTGATGGCGACAATAACCTTGCTGTCCTTCATGCCAGCAAGATGCTGGATCGCACCACTGATACCAACAGCAATATATAGATCAGGCGCTACAATCTTACCGGTTTGGCCCACCTGCATATCATTAGGTACAAAGCCCGCATCTACTGCCGCCCGGGAAGCACCGATTGCCGCCCCCAGCTTGTCTGCTACTGACTCCAGCAACACGAAATTTTCACCGTTCTGCATACCACGACCACCAGAAACAATGATTGAAGCGGCGGTCAGTTCAGGCCGTTCCAGCTTGGCGATCTCCGCACCCTCCCAGCTCGAAAGTCCGAGATCATGATTGGCTTCAACAGCTTCTACAGTCGCACTACCACCTTCTGCCGCTACCCCGTCATAGGCAGTACCACGAACGGTAATAACCTTGATCGCGTCAGAGGATTGGACTGTCGCTATCGCATTACCCGCGTATATCGGCCGTTCGAACGTGTCTTCGCTGACCACGCCAGAAATATCTGAAATCTGAGCGACGTCCAGTAACGCGGCGACCCGCGGCATGAAGTTCTTACCTGTCGTGGTTGTCGCGGTAAGAATGTGCGAATAGTTTGAGCCGATTTCAGCGACCAGGGCGGCCAGGTTTTCTGCCAGGGCATTGCCATAAGCACCGTTATCCGCCAGCAGCACCTTGCTGACGCCGGCGATTTTCGATGCGGCTTCACCCGCTGCCGCACAGTCGCTACCTGCTACCAGCAACTCTATATCACCACCGATGGCCTGCGCAGCCGCCACTGCTACCAGAGTCGGCGCCTTGATGGTTTCGTTATCGTGATCTGCTACTACTAGAATGCTCATGAAATCACCTTCGCTTCGTTCTTGAGTTTGTCTACAAGTTCTTCAACCGTCTCGACGATAATGCCGGCTTCACGCTCGGCAGGTGGCGTAACCTTCAGCGTCGTCAGACGAGGTGCCACATCCACACCGAGCTCTTCGGGTGTCATCGTGTCAATAGGCTTTTTCTTAGCTTTCATAATGTTCGGCAACGACGCATAACGCGGTTCATTAAGCCGTAAATCGGTCGTAAGAATGGCAGGCAATTTGATTGCGATCGTCTCAAGACCACCGTCAATTTCACGCGTCACTTTCGCACCGCCATCGGTCAATTCGAGCTCTGATGCGAAAGTCGCCTGTGCCCAGCCCAACAGACCTGCCAGCATGGGGCCTGTCTGGCTGTTGTCACCATCAATGGCCTGCTTGCCGAGGATGACAAGATCAGGCTGCTCCTTTTCTGCAACAGCCTTGAGGACCTTGGCAATGGCCAGCGGCTGCATGTCTTCATCGGTTTCAACGAGGATACCGCGATCCGCACCCAGAGCGAGCGCAGTGCGAATCTGCTCCTGGCAATTGCTGGCTCCTACGGAAACAACCACAACCTCCTCTGCGCTGCCAGCTTCCTTAAGCCGGACAGCTTCTTCGATGGCGATTTCGTCGAAAGGGTTGACTGACATTTTCACATTATTGAGATCAACGCCCGAATTGTCTGATAACACACGAATATTTACGTTGTAATCGACAACCCGTTTGGCAGCTACTAGAACTTTCATCTAATTCCTCGAGTCGTATTAATAGGCGAAATAAGCCTTGATGGCCGGACTTCTCAAGCGTTTTCAAGTGTCCGAAAATCAAACGCGCGTATTCTGCCGATTTCACGGTCTTTAATCAATACGGTGCATTGCACAAATTTTCGAAAAACGTGTAAAATCAGGAACTTAATGAGACAAACAGAACATAGACTGAACATTTCTACTGTTCTCAGGGACTAGGTTTCCTTACAATGCCACGCGCGCTCGTGGTATCGGTAACAATCCAGTGATAATTTGGTACTACCCGAATCACCCACTGCAAGTTCTATCACGACGGCGCAAGACGAAGTGCAGCGGTAATTGCCGACAAGGCAATCAGTCTGTTTGGTTAATGATGTAATACTTTGAGGAGATTTCTCGTGGAAAGAGAGTCCATGGAATTCGATATGGTTGTCGTTGGTGGCGGCCCTTCAGGATTGGCCGCTGCGATCAGATTCGCCCAGATGACACTGGAATCGGGGAATGAATTCTCTGTCTGCCTGGTGGAGAAAGGTTCAGAGATCGGCGCCCATATATTGTCAGGTGCTGTGGTCGAACCTCGGGCCCTGAACGAACTCATGCCTGACTGGCAAGAACAAGGTGCACCGCTCAACAATCCGGTGACCGACGACATCATGTATTACCTGACAGATGATCAGCAGGGCATGAAAATGCCGAGCTGGCTTATCCCAAGTGCCCTGCACAACCATGGTAATTACGCCATCAGCCTGGGAAACCTCTGTCGCTGGATGGGCGAAAAAGCGGAAGAACTCGGCGTGATGCTCTTCCCTGGTTTCGCGGCCAGTGAAGTGCTTTACAATGAAGACGGCTCTATCAAAG
>CAXPUI010000468.1:0-4820 GCA_964220205.1 Candidatus Allofontibacter communis
GGCGGTACTCAATCTCGACGGCCATGTTTTTTCCCCGGATCTGAAGCGACGCATTATGGGCGGCGATGCCATGCAGAGTGCCAGACTGACCGTCGAGGAGTATGACTTGCCGATCGCCCCAGAGGAATTCCTTAAACAACGGCAAACGCACCTCGACAGGCTCTTTCCAGCCGCACCGGAGATTCCCGGTGCAGACAACTATCTCCGGTTACTTGCGGCAGGCGGGATGACGGTGGGCCTGGCGACCAGTTCCCACTCCCACTATTTCGAGATGAAGACCGAGCAACGCGCCTGGCGGCCCTTGTTCCAGCAGATCGTCTGTGGCGATGACCCGGAACTGAGCCGCAGCAAGCCAGAACCGGACATATTTCAGCTCTGCGCCGGGCGACTGGGCGTAAACACCCATGCAGTCATCGCTTTCGAGGATTCAAGAAACGGTATCCTTGCAGCCAAGGCTGCGGGTATGACCGTGATCGCTGTCAACAGCCCTTATGTCGGTCCTGATGATCTGATCGACGCCGATATGGTTATCGAGAATTATCTGGAATTGAGGTAGCCGCTAAGAGCGGTCGTCACGTCGCATGCGATTCCAGAAGTCGAGATTCTGTTCCATCGCCCGACGCATCAGTGCCAGCGGGTCACTGGCAAAGTCCCTGACATTACGCCGATACTGATCATGCTGGTCAAGGAACGTCATGATGCTCTGTTCTATATATCGGCCAAAGACGTTCTGCAGCGCGTCACCATAGAAACGGATCAGTTGTTCCAGTACCCGGTTTGTGAGAATCGGCTCGTGACCTTCACCTTCCTGCTCGGAGATAATCTGCATGAGAACACTCCGGGTCAGATCTTTCTCGGTCTTGGAGTCCATCACCGAAATGGACTCACCACTCAGAATAATCTCCCGGATATCTTCAACAGTAACGTATCGGCTTTCTTCGATATCATAGAGTCGCCGATTTGGATACTTCTTGAACGCTCGCATCTGACACGGATTTTTGTGCAGTGAACAATGAAGTTTCTACAACTTCCCGGCAAGTTGCAAATATGTTCTATAATATTTTGTGCATCGCAGCATGACCACATTAGAGCAGAGGTAGAACAGATGACCCAGACAGCTAAGGGGCGGGTCCTGATTACAGGCGCTTCCTCCGGCATCGGCGCAGGCCTGGCACGCAAATTCGCAGCCGAGGGCTTTGATCTTGTCCTGACAGCACGCCGGGAAGAGCTGCTCCTGGCGTTACAGCAGTCGATGCCAGATGTCGACGTCATGATCATTCCACAGGATCTTGCCTCAGAGGCCGGCATCGAAAACCTGTGCCAGATTATCGATGCATCAGAATTGCAAATTGATATCCTGGTTAACAACGCGGCAATCATGAGCCCGCAACCTTTCCAGGCAATCACCACAGACGACATTGAAAAGATAATGACGCTGAATATGAAGGCCATGACACGGCTCACTCACCACATTCTGCCGGGCATGCTGGAAAGGCGGGCAGGCAAGATCCTGAACGTTGCTTCACTGGCGTCATTCCATCCCATTCCAGGCATGGACCTATACGCAGCAACCAAGGCCTTCGTTCTGTCCCTGACAGAATCGTTGGCAGAAAACCTCAAGGGGACCGGGGTCAACATTACAGCCCTCTGTCCTGGACTGACCGATACGGATGCACTGGACAGGGATCTGGCCGGGACATTACCCCCCTTTATGGTCGCTCAGGCTGACCAGGTAGCTGCCGAAGGCTTCGATGCTCTCATGCGAAAGCAGGTCATCAGAATCCCGGGGGAAACCAATAAAATCGCAGCTGCCTGGGCACACCATCAACCCCGCTGGTTAATCCGTTCTCTCGGTGGCCTGGCAGCGAAACTCATTCGCTGAACTTCTCATCAGCAGCCTTTCCAGGCTATTGCCGTGACCGAGCATCCTCCGGGCCGACCGGACCAGCCTCGACAGGCCACATTCCCTGCGCTGGTCGGTGAAAGCCGACCCTCTTCATGCTAAGTTGTCATCCTCTCAAACAACGCCGCTTTTCTCGAAAACCACAACCCAGTAGATCTTCATGGAGAACAACCCACATAGCCTGACCGAGCAACTGATCATGGATCGTCAAGGGGTTTTGCTCCGCACCTTCTACAAGACGATCTTGGCGATCACCGCGGCGAACCTGGTCCTGCTCGCCTTTCTGCCTGGTTACGTCCCGGCCAGCGAACTGTCAACGGCGACGGCCCTGGTCAGCAACATGGTTGCAATTCGCTTCATCGGTGTTCTTTACTGGCTGGTCCAAAAAGGCTACGTCGTGATCAGCATCGCTGGCGCTATTTTCCTGACCGCGGCGTTTGGTCTCTATACCGTTTTCATCGGATACAACCTTGACCCCCAACTTCTGGCGACGCTCTATCTTCCTGTCTGTGTCGCCGGCATGTTACCAAGACGGCGACACTTCTGGATGGTCTATGCTCTCAATGTTGGCCTCCTGCTCACCAGCCTGTGGCTGGTCGCAAACTTTCAGAACAGCGACGTAACGAGCCGGACCGTTTTGACTGCTCTCCTGATCCTGACCGTGCTGGCGTTGCTCGTCGATCTGTTATCAAACGCATTTCGGACGACCCTTCGAAATACATTCAGCCAGCAGGTGGAACTGCGCCAGGCCGAGGAAAGACTCACACAACTCGACTCCGAACTTGAACTCGCGGTCAATGAGCAGCGCCGGGCTGAGTCTTTTACAGACCGTTCGAACCAGGTGGGCAACCTGCCTTTGGAGGCATTAGAAGCCGGTTCGATCAGTATCGATGGAGATCGAGTGGAGCTGTCCGAAGGATTCGCGACTCGCTACAACATCGCCCCGGCGACGAGCGTCGTCGCACTCCAGGAACTGATTGAAGAGAAAGACCGGGACCGGTTTACCCAATTCATACAACGGTCGCTGTCCGCCAATGATCGCACAACCGCTGACTTTCAACTCTCTGGCAACACATCTCTTTACTGGCGTCTTATCCTCGAACCCGAAAGCTCGACCCTCCTCAAGGGGATCGCCATGGAAATCACCAGCCAACTGATCGAGAAGCAAGCGCATCTATCCCCGGATGCCTCACTTTTTGAATCCCAGAAATTAGAAAGCATGGGGACAATGGCGGGTGCCATTGCCCACGATTTCAACAACCTTCTGCACGTCATCCAGTTGAACGCAGACCTTGCCGGCAGGGCAATGAATCCTGATTCAAAGCCAGCCATTTACCTGGAGCGGCTGATGACGACTGTCAAAAGGGCAGCTGAATTGTGTTCTGAACTGCTGGCTTACTCTGGCAGAGGCCAATATGTCATGGCGCCTTTCTCCACCGATCAGCTTCTGGACGAAATGCGCAGCCTGGCGGCTACCAGCCCCGCCAACGGTGTGACCGTCGAACTGACTTCGGATGAATCCAGCTCAATAGTGAATGGCGACCTCTCCCAGATCCGCCAGATCGTTGTGAATCTCGTCAACAACGCCCGCGAAGCCGTCGGTGACCGTCCAGACGGGCAAATAAACCTGAGGGTGGAAACGCACGATTACGACGCAGTTCATTTTGAGAACGACGGTTTCGTCGAGAAGCTGCCGCCCGGCAGGTATGTCTGCATCCTCGCTGAGGATAATGGTGACGGGATGGAGAGCGACCTCCAGAAAAAGATCTTCGATCCATTCTTCACGACCAACGATACCCGCCACGGCATGGGACTATCCGCTGTGCTCGGTATCGTGCGGGGGCATCAAGGCACGATTCAAATTGAGTCAAGTCCGGGTTCCGGTACCCGGTTCACCGTTTTACTGCCTCTCTCAGAATTGCCCGATGCTTCGCTTGCTGAAGGCGTTCAGGAACAGCCGAATCAAATGAGCAACCTGATTCTCTTCGCGGACGACGAGGCGGACATTCGAGATCTGGCGGATGCCGTAATGACTCAAGCAGGCTTCTCAGTGATCGGTGCCGCAGATGGTCGTGAAGCCGTCGAGATATTCAAAGAACGGCACGAAGAGCTCAGATTGGTGATCCTTGACCTGACCATGCCAAACAAAACGGGCCTGGAAGCCTACCTGGAGATGAGCGAGATCGACTCCAGCGTGCCCGTCGTCTTCTCCAGCGGGTTTAATGCAACCGAGTTGATGGACCAGCTGCCCCAAAAAACCCAGGCGTCATTTTTGAAAAAACCCTACAGAGCAGATGACCTTCACACGTTTGTGACCAACATCATCGGACCGCTTCACTGAAACCTGGTATATCACTGATCATTGCTGCCAGATCACGATCCTTCTGGGTCACCACATTGCCCGCATCATGGGTGGTAAGACTGATACTGACCTTGTTGTAGACATTGGACCAGTTGGGGTGATGTTGCTGCGATTCAGCCAGTTCAGCGACTTTGCTCATAAACTCAAAGGCCTCAACAAAGTCATTGAATTCCAGCTCCACAAATAACCTGTCCTCAACTTCCTGCCACATTGTCTTAACTCCCGGTTTACGCGCCTGATTTATGCAACTGATCTTTAAGCCTGGGCCTTTTCGCCGGGGTCCGCTTTCATTGCTCCGAACCTAAAGGCCATGATTCTCTAATTTCCGACCGGCACTCCCCTGCCTGAATTTCCCTGCGATCAGCAGACCACCGACCTGGTCAACCCTGACTCTTGAGTTTCTAATGCAGAATCGAGAACAAAAACCTGACGGTTGATATTTGTCAACAATCATATCCCAAACAGTCGTGCGATAATGACATGTCGAAGCTCTGATAAGAGAACAACGTGATCAATGACCTGAGAGCCATGGGCGCTTTACGTAATGGGCTGCAC
>CAXPUI010000469.1:0-2530 GCA_964220205.1 Candidatus Allofontibacter communis
AGAACAAACTGTCTCTCATATCGAACAATCGAGCAAAGTGATCACGAAGCAGCCAATGGCTCAATTTGTTACATTTTATAGGTAGCCAACGTGGCCTCAATCCGTTGTAACAGCGTATCCGGGTCAATCGGTTTTGCGATATGGTCATTCATACCGGCCTCCAGACAGGCCTTCTTATCGTCATCCATCGCATTCGCTGTCATGCCGATGATGGGGATATCCGGCAGTAATTTGCGTATTTCCCGAGTGGCTGTGTAACCGTCCATCACAGGCATCTGTACATCCATCAGAATGAAATCAACGGCTGGAGATTTACTCATAAGCTCCAGCGCAACCTGACCGTTCTCCGCAATGACTGAGCTGACGCCGTATTTATGCATAAACTCCTGAACGATCAACTGGTTCACCTGAACGTCCTCAACAATAAGCGCGCATTTCCCTGCCAGCGGAGAGTCCCCAAGAGCCGGGTTGATCGATTGCTGCGGCGCTTCCTCTCCTTCTTTCAGGTACATAAATACGAAAAACTCGCTGCCCTCGCCCTCGGTACTGCGAACCAGAATGTCGCCTCCCATCATCTGTGCCATTCGCCGGGAGATACTCAATCCGAGGCCAGTCCCGCCATAACGTCGACTGATCGATGCGTCAGCCTGACCAAATGCCGCAAAAATGTGCTGCATCTTATCTGCCGGAATCCCTACACCGGTGTCTTGCAGACGAACCTGAAGTTTTTCTTCAGCGCTGTTGTATGAAACGGTGAGATGGATGCTGCCCTCGCGGGTAAACTTAAAGGCATTGCTGAGCAGGTTCAGAACAATCTGCTCAATGCGTAATTCGTCGCCGATCAATACATCAGGAACATCACGCGACAGAGTAATATCGAACTCGAGCCCCGATTCATCGGCAACGTGACCAAACAGCGCCTCCATCTTCCGGACTACCCGACGCATCCGCACTTCTGAGACTTCCAGCTCCATGTTGCCCGACTCGGTGCGTGCGTAATTCAGAGTCTGATTGATCAGCCCCAGTAACGTTACCGATGCCAGATCAGCCTTAAGCAGATAATCTTTCTGGGTGGGCGTCAGGCTGGTATCCAATACGAGTTTCAGAAACCCGTTAATGGCATTCAAAGGAGTACGCAGTTCGTGACTCATATTGGCCAGGAAAGCCGATTTCGCATCGTTAGCTGCATTTGCACGCGATACCGCATCACTCAGTTCACGGGTTCGCAACGCCACCTGTCGCTGGACGGTTTCTATCTGACCCGTCGTTGTGAGCCCAAATACTAGAAACAGCGTCGCGATAACAAAACCACCCGAGAGGATGACATAGCTTGTCCAATCGTTACGGCCGTATGAAAAATTATCTGCGGGAAAAATCTCCAGTCGATACTGGCGTGTACCGAAGCTTTCATCGTAAGCAAACATCGGCAAGCTGGCATGAACAGACTCTCCCTCTTCGTAAATCGGAAGTCTGGTCCCGCCCGTTACGTCGTAAAGATTGAACTTGAGCCCTACCCGACGCGACTGGAACACGCTCTCTCCAAGAATGCCCTGAACCTTCAGCACACCACTGGCGAAGCCCAGCAGAGCTTCTTCATTCTCAAGATCAAACACCGGCATGTAGAGAATAATGGCCCGCTTGCGTCCCGCTTCTTGGGCGAGAATGATAGGTGCGGTAGAGACGGGCCTTTTCTCTGATTCAGCCTGCATCAACGCGGCTTTGCGTTGTGGGTTGGCCGACAGATTCAGACCAAACGCTTTTCTGTTTGGCCCGAACGGGTAGATATAAAGAACTGGGTGGTAGCTGTCGCGAACCGGGGCAGGAATCAGCTTGCCGTCAGGGGTAAGCTCAGTAAGGGTAAAGTCTTCCCGCCCACGCTCATGATAAAAGGCTTCCCAACGCAAACGCCCTTCCTGATCCAGAGGCTCAGTCCAGCCAACGCCGAAAAAGGCGTCATCGCTAACCATCACTCGCTCGGAAAACTGTGCAAACTCCTCTGGAGAAACAAACTCACTGGCACTGAACAGCGCCGCGTAGGACAAAAGCTTGTTCTCCGAGATGGTCAACCGCGCCTCAACCGTTTGCGCCAGCTGGTCTGCCGAGCTGCGCAGATCATTGATAATCTGATCCCTATGAAAGCTGACGGACTTATGAAATAAAGCCAACACCGCCGCGAGGATCACCACCAACGGAATCATTGCTTTCAACTTCCGGCTGACACTGTAAACGGCGACTGGAGCCACCAGCACTAACAATACCGGTGCCACTAACAAAGTTCCGATGGCATCACCGGCCCACCAGGTTATCCAGTTAAAGAGCAACCGGTCTGTAACGATAAAGCCATTCACAAAGAGCGTCAGATTGCCGACCGTTGTACTGACAACACTGCCCAGCACCACCACAATCGCGCAAAAACGGAACAGATGATGCATTTCATCCCATCTGCCATCAGTGGATAAATATGTCCGGTATAGCCATGCGCCAAATGCACCTTGCACGGTAGCACCTGCGCCCATCGCCAGACCTGAAG
>CAXPUI010000470.1:0-2145 GCA_964220205.1 Candidatus Allofontibacter communis
TGGTTATCTGACCTTGTGCCTTGCCGCCGAGGAGCAGGGTAGTCACCTCGCTCCAGTCCCTTTTTCTTCCTCCATTTATCTCTGCGCGGAAGCGATCCTCCAGTATGGCAGCAACGAGCAGAAGGAATGGTGGCTGCCAAAACTGGCCAGCGGTGAAATCATCGGCACCCTGGCTGTTACTGAGTCCGTCGAGGAGGTCAGGCAGGACAACATCAAAACAACATTCGATGCCGGCAGGCTTAACGGGCAGAAACTTGTTGTGCCCCATGGCCAGGTGGCAGATATAGCCATTGTCCTGGCACGCCACGACGACAGACTCGCGCTGGTTCTGACCGAGTTAGACGGTGTTAACAGGGAAAGCATTGAAACTGTCGATCCAACGATGGCTTCCGCTACGCTCGATTTCCCCGACCAGCCTGCTCAAGTCCTCGATACCGCCGACGGCTGGGCCGCGTACCAGGATGTGAACAATAGAGCCGCTGTGCTTTACGCCTTTGAACAGATCGGTGGTGCCGCAAAGGCTCTCGACATGAGCGTTACCTACGCACGGGAGAGATTCGCATTCGGTCGGCCTATTGGATCATTCCAGGCGCTGAAACACATGATGGCGGACATGTACGTCGCGTTAAAACTCGCCGAGTCGAATTGTTATTACGCGGCATGGGCGCTGGAGAACAATGCCGACGATCTCCCATTGGCTGCCGCTACGGCTCGAGTTTCCGCAACCCAGGCCTACCAGTTATGCGCCCGTGACAATATTCAGGTACACGGCGGCATGGGATTTACCTGGGAATTTGACTGCCACCTCTATTACCGAAGATCAAACTACCTGACCGTTGTTCTTGGCGGTCTGGCGACCTGGGAAAACAAACTGATTTCGGCTCTGCCGGATGCCGCTTAAGGAGCAGACTCATGGATTTCAGCGATACCAAAGACGAAGCAGCATTCCGGACCGAGGTCCGGCAATGGATAGCAGAGAACGCCCCCGCTTACCTGCACGAGGCGCTCGCCACCAGTGGCTTCGGCTCAACCCGAACCGGGGAGTATGACCCTCTCGAAGAAGCGCGAAAATGGCAGAAAAAGAAAGCGGATGCTGGCTGGGCCTGCATCCAGTGGCCCAGGGCTTATGGTGGCCGAGACGCAACGCCGATACAAAGCGTCATCTGGAACCAGGAAGAAGGTGTTTACGGACGGCTCTCAGGCACTTTTATTATTGGTCAGGGTATGTGTGCACCGACCATGATGGCCTATGCCAGTGAGTCACAGAAAGAACGTTACCTTCCCAGGCTGGCCAGCGGAGAGGAAATCTGGTGCCAGCTCTTTTCCGAACCCCACGGCGGCTCCGATCTGGCTGGTCTCAGAACCCGCGCAGAAAAAGACGGCGATGACTGGATCATCAACGGCCAGAAAATATGGACGTCAGGTGCCCAGCACAGCGACTTTGGCATCCTGATCACACGAACCGATGCTGAGGTACCTAAGCACAAGGGCCTGACCATGTTCTTCCTTGATATGAGGTCACCAGGTATCGACATCCGACCTATCAAGCAGTTCAACGGTGACAGCGGGTTTAACGAAGTCTACTTCGACAACGTCAGAATTCCCGATGACCAGCGACTCGGCGACGTTGGAGACGGCTGGAAGGTGTCTCTGACAACGCTGATGAACGAGCGTCTCGCGATCGGTGGCGGTATTGCAACCGGATTCCCTGAAATCAGGGAACTGGTTGACGAACTGCGACTCGCCTCCGGCAACGCGATGGATAATCCTGCGGTCAGATCCAGGCTCGCCGACTGGTACGCCAAGAGCGCAGGCCTGCAGAATACCGCTTCACGCGCCATCTCTGCCCTTTCGAAGGGAGAAGTGCCCGGACCGGAGAACAGCATTGGCAAACTGGTAGCAGGTGGCATGATGCAGGATATCGCCAAGTTTGCTGTAGATCTTCAAGGCCTGTCCGGCATAATTATGGATCGGGACATCGCCGCCGGATCCGCAAGACTGCAGGCCATGCTGATGCGGTCACCTGCCGTCAGAATTGAAGGTGGAACGGACCAGATACTCAGAAACATCATTGCTGAGCGTGTCCTGGGACTGCCCGAGGATATGCGTGCCGACAAGGGTCTCCCTTTCAGCAAGATTCCAACC
>CAXPUI010000471.1:0-5416 GCA_964220205.1 Candidatus Allofontibacter communis
TCTGTTTAACTCGCGGTTGTCTCTACTGTTTGAGCCCAGCGATGCGTTCTCTGCGCTACTGCGAGTCGATTATTGGACGGATAAAAGCGACTCTCCGATGCCGCAATTTCAGGATGGGTGGCGTCGATCCATGAATGGCGAGTTGCCGCCGTTAATTGAGAACTATCCCACTGCGCCAGACGACAATCGTGCCTCTGACTGGGGTCCCTGTGTGAACTCCGCGCGGACGGGGAACGAGAACAACGTCACGGGCAATACTGACGTATTTGGCGCGCCAGAGAATCTGGGCAACCAAAACTGGACCCGTTGCCAGGAGAATGCGAGAGACAATGAGTACACCGCAATCAGCTTGCGGATGGACTGGGATATCGGCGATATGACACTCACCTCGTTGACAAGCTTTAACGAGTTTGAGCGTGAGGAGGGTCTCGAGGCAGACGGCACCGTCTATCAAAATTACGAAGTGCACCTGCTCGGCGACATCGAAACCCAGTTTCAGGAGCTTCGCTTAGCAGGTCAGTTCGGCGACACAGGGACTTGGGTCGTGGGCGCGAATTATGAGCACACTGAATCGGAGGACGACTTCCTCGCAACATTCGGCTATTCAACGGTCGTGCCATTTACTTTTTTCACGGTCATTCCGTTTGGCCCGACGGTAACCTACAACGATCAGGAGACCGATACGATATCGGTCTTCGGCAGCATCGAATATGGATTGAGTGAGGATTGGTTGTTGACCTTGGGTGCGCGCTATACCGATCAGGAGCGTGAAGCCACGATGTGTAATGAGGACAGCGGCGATGGCGTCAACGCTTCGTTTGGAAATCAGGTGATACAGTTCACTCAGTTAGTGTCAACCGGTGCGTTTCAGGATGGCGGTAATGCGGTGGCCGGAGGGTGTTGGGTGACCTCGCAGGAGGCGCCGTTGTTTCATACTCAGAAAGATGGATTCACTTATCAGCTGAACGAGGACAATGTTGCTTGGAAGGCGGGACTTTCCTATAGCGGCATCGAAGATTCCCTGTTTTGGTTGAATGTGACCAAGGGCTTCAAGTCTGGCTCTTTCCCTACCATTGGTGCCACCACGACAGCACAGTACAAGCCGGTAACTCAGGAAGAGGTGCTGTCGTATGAGTTGGGCAGTAAGCTGGGGTTGCTGGATGGACGGATGCAAATCAATGCGGCCGCCTTTTTTTATGACTACACAGATAAGCAGGTGGTTGGTTCGACGCCCGACCCGATCCTAGGGCCACTGCCGACACTGGTAAACGTACCCGAGTCAGAAGTGAAAGGTATTGATATTTCAATGGAGTGGTATCCCATTGACGGCCTCAGGATTGCGCCTTCATTTACTTATGTCGATTCTGAGGTGACGGGGGAATATCGCAACTGGGATTCCTTTGCTCGGGCGCCGATGAATAGTGATTCCAAGAATTTTTCTGGGCAACCGTTTCCGGCAGTGCCAGAGACCTTCTTCAAAATGGATGTGGAGTATCGGTGGCAGCTGTCGGGTGGAGCGCAAATGTATGTGGGTGGCAACGTCGATTATCAGGATGAGACCAACGCAGGCTTTGTCGATACCTGTCAAGAGGCAGGCGTCTCGTGTACCAAGACGTCGGTCGATATTCGGGATGACCTCAGTGATCTTGCAATTAAACAGCGCACCTTGGTTGATCTGAGAGCCGGTATCGACCTCGATTCCTGGTCGCTTCAGGCCTACGTCCGGAACGTGACCGATGAGTACTATTGGACTTGGTCGGCGAGTACCAATGACACCGTGATGCGCTGGACCGGCATGCCACGTATGTACGGCGCATCCATTAGTTATCGGTTCTAAAGCGCTGGTTTGAAGGCGTTAGCGGTGAGCACTGAAGCGTCGTGCAAACTCGACATTATGGAGGTGATGTCGAGGTATGCCTTGGCGTCGGATAACAAGAACTATGACTTGCTGAGATCATTATTCTCCGACGACGCCACTATCTCGATGCAGTTTGACAGCGACTTTCTCGGCGGTCAGGGCGTTCATTTCGATGACCCCGCTAGTTTTATCGCGTTCGTGAAAGAGACGGCTACTGTTTACCGCGCTTCGCAGCATTTGCTGGGCAACCCGCTCATTGATGTTGACGGAGAGGTGGCGTCGATCAGGGTGAACCTGACCGGTACGGCGTTCTATCAGGATACCTCTACGCCGGATACCACGCTGTATGGATTTTATGAGGTGGCGCTGGCAAAGATGCCAGGCAGTTGGAAGATTCAGAAACTTACCTTTACCAGCATCGGTTCAAAATGATGCTGCTCCCCGTTGTATGAAAGGGCAAAGCCGTTATGGCGGATATTGAAGCAGATTTTCTTAATCAGCATGTTGAGGAGAGAGCGTCTTTCAAGGCGCCGCCCTTTGTGCCTCGCAGGACCTGCAAGGATTTAGGCACCGAAAAGATCACAGGGGAGCGGTATTTCTCCCCCGAGTTTATGCGGCTCGAGTGGGAAAAGGTCTGGAAGAAGACGTGGCACTTGGTCCTGAAGGTGTCAGAGCTTGATCAGCCGGGCGCTTTTTACACTCATGAACTCGGTAAGGAATCGTTTCTTTTTGTGCGAGGTGCCGACGATGAGGTTCGGGGCTTCTACAACGTCTGCCGGCATCGGGGAAATCGGCTCTGTCAGGCAGATGAGGGTGTGCTGGAATCATTTACCTGCCCCTATCACGGTTGGAAGTGGCATAACGACGGCTCGCTCAAGCAGGTGGCGGATCCTCAATTTTTTCGACAGTTTGACGACGGCATTCCGGCTGCAGAGTTAGGGCTCGTGCCCGTTAAAGTTGATAGTTGGGAGGGCTTTCTATGGTTCAACATGGACCTCGATTCTGGCTCTCTGAGGGATTATTTGGGTCCGATAGGCACCCATCTGGAGACCTATCACTTCGAAGAGTGCACCATCCTCGATTATCAAACCTTCGAGTGGAATGCGAATTGGAAGCATGCTTGGGATGCTTTTAACGAGAGCTATCACTTCGCCGAATTGCACCCGAATATGATTCAGATCGGCGAGGGGCACGACATTCCTATTGAACTGCACGGCATTCACTCGCGCATGCTCAACTTTAATCGCACAGTCAGTGAAGTGCTTGAGGATCGTTCCAGTTGGACCGAGTTACGCCGACGTTTCATGCTTAGCGAGGCGGCGTTGGGGCCCTCGCCAGATCCCGATGCGGCGCAGAAAAGCGCCATAGAAATTGATGGCAAGCCGATCGACGCCAAAGACATGCATATCTATGAAACCGAGTATCGGCGTTCTATTCAAGGTGAGACTCATCTGCCGTTTGAGGAGATGAACGACGAGCAATTAGTTCACCAATACCACTATAGTTTTTTCCCCGGTGTGACGTTTACGCAAAGTGCAGATGGGGGGGCGATATTCCGCTATCGACCTCACCCGACTGACCCCGGGCGTTGTTTCTATGATCTATTGATCTTCGCGAATTTACCGCCTGGCATGGACGCTCCAGAGCGGCCGCCGCATCAGGTTCACAGATATGATGACGGAATTGACTACGTCAAGGTACTGGAGGGCACTTTTGATCCCGCTTACTCGAAAGTGGTGGGAGAGGATGCGTCGAATATGCCTACGCTGCAGGCGGGCTGTCAGTCTGACAGTTTCCAGGGCGGTATCCTGGGAGACCAGGAAATCCGGTTGCGGCACTTCCATCATATTCTCGATGGCTTTATTGACGGATCCATCACAACCCAGAATTTGCCGTCACAGGACGCCTACATGGAACCTGACGGATGAGAGTGGAGATCGCACTTTATAATGGCTGATTCAAAAATAGACGTATACCTAGTTTGTAATGCCAAGTACCACGATACAAATTTTTCACGGCTGGAGTTGCTAAAGCTGCTCGCTGAGCATGAGGACGTGGTCACGCGCGTCGCAGATAGTTATGCCGATATTGAGGGTATTAATGCTTCCAAGCTGCTGATCACTTATACCTGCGACCTGTGCCCCACTCCGGAAGAGCAGCAGGGGCTCAAGCGATTTCTGGAAAATGGCGGCAGGTGGTTCGCACTACACGGTACCAATGCGCTGATTGGATTCAGTGGCGAGTCGCAGGTGGTGGATGGTATTGAATTACCGGGAAAGGCCGATACCCCCGACAAAGCCCCAGAGTTAATGCGGATGTTGGGTAGCCGCTTTGTCGCGCACCCTGATGTGAAACTGCTTCAAGTAAGGGTCACCGACCCCAGTCATGCGATTGTGGCGGGTATGGAGGACTTTGAAATTGAGGACGAGCCCTACTACTGCGAATTCTTTGGCGACAACCATGTCTTGCTTGAGGCCTCCTACAATGATCCGTCTCATGGCTACGTGCAGTCAGAATTTGGCACCGACAAAGAGAGCCACCCACAGATGTACCTGCATTCCTTCGGCGCCGGCGAAGTACTCTATCTGACGCTCGGGCACTGCCGGGGCAAGTATGACCTGAGACCCTTGATGGACATCGCTCCTGTGGAGAGATGTGCCTGGAACTATCCGGTCTTCTATGAATTGCTGCGAAGAGGGATTAGCTGGGGCATTAGCGAGGCCTGATCGTCATCTCCGCCTCCATCGGCTGCAAACCCGCTGGCGCAATCACTTCGCCGAAGCGAGTGCCTCGATCTGTTCCAGCAGTGATTCGGGGACATCAACGCCACATGCCTCATGATGCGCTCGCGCTTCGGCGCGTCGCGCCCCGGGAATCCGGACCTCATTGTCCTCTGTCAGGGCGCTGAACATTGTCTCTAAGTGCGGCACAAAATCGCTGCCAAAAAAAGCCGGGTCCATGGCGATGATGGTTTGACCCACGTTGGGTGGACCGCCCTCTGTCGTAGCAAACATCGATGCCTCATAGGAGCAGTTGCTTCCGGTCAGCACGCCAGCCAGCACATCTATCATCAGCCCTAGCCCGAAGCCCTTGGGTCCGCCCACCGGAAGTTGTGCGCCCTTGAGCCCCGCAGCGGGGTCTGTGGTGGGATTGCCCTCTATATCGATCGCATGACCCGGCTCGATGTCGCGCCCCTCGGCGGCCGCTTTAACGAGATTGACCCGCGCTGTCGACGCGGTGGCCATATCGATGACCAACGGTTCCTCCGTGCCCCTAGGCGCCCCCATCGCAAACGGGTTGGTGCCAAAGAAGGGCACCTTGCCGCCGTGGGCCGCGACGGCTTTGGAGCTATTGGCGAACATGAGCGACACCAAGCCCTCGCGCGCCAGGCGTCGCACAAACCACCCCAGCACGCCCGCCGATGAAGACTGATGAATCGACATGAGCCCCACACCCTGGGCACGGGTCGTCTGGATGAGGCGGTCCTCGGCAATCACGTAAGCGTGGTGACAAAAACCAAAATCCGCAGCGACAACAGTTGTCGATTCTGAGGTGTTG
>CAXPUI010000472.1:0-6860 GCA_964220205.1 Candidatus Allofontibacter communis
CTTTCAGGATTCGTCGGCACGGCAATCCGACGACTGAGTACCGGGCCCATTTCTCTCCACCCTGCGCGGCGGACTCTAGAAGATAACTATAGGGGCCACGTGCGACCTTAACGTAGCAGGATAAAGGGGTATCCAGGTCCGCAAAAAGTTGTCGCACGACCGGGACATGGTTAAAGCCCTCTTGGCCATGTTGAATAAATTGTTCTGGAGTCATGGTTCTCTACCACTGGTGTTACACGTAATCTGGGAATGTGGGACAAAGCCCCGGACGATCTGAATGTCAGCTTCGCCAGCAGCACAGGCAGGAGGACCCTGCAGATTTACGTCTATCACCTGAGAACATATCGCATCTCAATAGATTTGCCCCCAGAAGCTTAAATCATGAGCGCACTCGAAGACAAGGCAGTCGGACCTCGCCCCCGGCGATTCAGGGCACGCTATAGCTCCGCTCTCATCGCAGCAATCGTTGCCTCATAATCATCAGAATCAAAGATCGCTGAACCCGCAACAAAAGTGTCCGCACCAGCCGTGGCAATCGCCCCGATATTTTCAACTTTTACCCCACCATCAATTTCCAGCCTGATGGGCAGCCCAGATTCGTCGATTCGCTGGCGAGCCTCCTTCAATTTGGTCATCGCCTCGGGGATGAAAGCCTGTCCACCGAAACCAGGATTAACTGACATGATCAGTATCATGTCGATCTTGTCCATAACATGATCAAGATAATGAAGAGGCGTCGCAGGGTTAAAAACAAGACCGCTTTTGCAACCATTGTCACGGATCAGCGCGAGCGAACGATCGACATGTTCGGTCGCTTCAGGGTGAAAAGTAATATACGTCGCACCGGCATCCGCAAACGCCTGGATGAGACCATCCACCGGTTTGACCATGAGATGCACATCAACAGGTGCAGCGATACCATAGCTGCGCAAGTCTGAGCAGATCTTCGGGCCAAAGGTCAGCACCGGGACATAATGGTTATCCATCACATCAAAGTGAACCATGTCAGCTCCGGCATCGAGTACAGCGCTTACCTCTTCGCCCAGTCGGGCGAAATCGGCTGACAGTATCGATGGCGCAATATAGGGTTTCAAATCTCTGCTCCTCGCCTGGTGCCGCATATTTTACGCGTCAGGATCTTGAGAGGACAGGTGTTTCTTCAGGTCCTCATATCGTTCCAGGGTGCCAACGTCGCACCAGTACCCCGCATACGCCATACCAGACAGACGACCGGCCTTGATCGCCTCTTCAAATACACGGCGCAATGGAAAGACTTTCAGATCGACAGCTTCCAGTATGTCAGGCATCAGCACGCTGATCCCGGAGTAGGTCATGCGATTACCCGAGTGGGTCAGCTGACCGCTCTGCAGACCATAGTCACCGTTAGGATGATGTGGTGGGTTCGGGACCATCACAAGGCAGCCTTGTGACCCTTTGGCCAGATCTCGAGGCAACTGGCTGTAATCAAAATCCATGTATACATCCGCACTGACAACAGCGAATGGCCCATCACCCAGCATGTTCAGCGCAGCCTTGATTCCACCGCCGGTTTCCAACAGGTCGTCTTCACGAGAATACTGAATTCTCAGCCCCCATTGACTGCCATTACCCAGTTTTTTTTCAATGAGGTGTCCAAGATAATGGAGATTAATCACCACGTCCTGAAAACCAGCATGCCGCAATCGCCTGAGGTGATGCTCAATCAAGGTTGCATCATCTACTTGCAGCAGGGGTTTCGGCAGATGATCGGTCAGGGGACGAAGTCTCGTGCCAAGACCCGCTGCCAGCAACATTGCCTTCATCTGGTGTATTCCTGCCCACTGAGACTTGGCGCGATCTCCCGCCGTAACCAATCACCGAGATCCGCCATCTCCTCATACAGATCACCCACACCGATGAGATAATCGACCACCAGCGGAATATCAGGGAGATAGCGAGATTTCCCATCACGGAGATTCAATCGACTGAAGATCCCCACGCACTTCAAGTGACGCTGTGCTCCCATGAGGTCGAACCACTTTAATACCGGCTGATCCGAACTGAGCACCTTGGTTGCAACCAGTTCCGAATGAAAAGTCGCGACGGCATCCTCGACTTGTCGACGATCAAAGCGGTGGTAACAATCCTTGTAGAGTGAGACCAGGTCATAAGTTATCGGACCATAGACCGCATCCTGAAAGTCGATAATTCCTGGCGGATTTGACGGCACCACCATCAAATTACGGCCGTGATAGTCCCTGTGGACAAAACAGGCAGGCTGTTCAAGGGCGTTTTCTACCAGCATCCGGTAAGTCCTGTGAAGCATATTCCGCAACTCATCACTCAATTCGATACGCAGTTGGCGGGCAAGAAACCACTCATCAAAGAGATTCATCTCATCAAGAAATCGTCCCTCGTCATAGGCCGGCAGGTCACATTGGATACGCTGCATTCGTATCAAAGCCTGGACCGCTTCCCGATAGAGCCGATCAGTGTCCTCGGGTACCCGTGCGATTCGATCAAGATACAACTCATCACCAAGATCAGAGACCATCATATACCCCTGCTCAAGGTCCGCAGCAAACACCTCCGGCACGTTAAGCCCTTCTGCAATCATCGATGCCGAAATCTTCAGAAAACTCGGGCTATCTTCATGCTCCGGGGGTGCATCAACCAGGAGACGTCCCGGTGCTGCATCCACAAAACGAAAGTAACGTCTGAAACTCGCATCATCAGAAACACTTTCCAGGCGAGCGTCTGGAGAAATACTGGAATCAACGGACTTTGCCCAGGTTTCCAGACTGGTAACCCTTCTATCTCTCATAAAAATGTCTCTTCCCTTGCTACCTTGGTCCCCGGTGTATGCTTTATTATCTCCACATTGATTGAATCAGGACAGTTTTTCGGCCTTATGACGCCCATCCTTAGGCAATCCATTACCTGCGGTCTGTTCTGGATACCCTTTTTGCTTTTGCTCAGCTGTATCAGCCTGGCTGACAGCGCCGCTGAAAGAGACTGGCGCCCCGATGACCAGCCTGAACAGTGCAGTGGCAGTTACGTGGAACCCCTGGTCGAAAGCGGCCCGGCCATGCACGCCAGCGCCAACACTGCCCTGCATGTCGAAGGCCACTCAACAACCTTAAATGGCAACATCACTGTCACCCAGGATAACCAGCAATTGTCGGCTGATTTCCTGACCATCGACGCAGCCACGGAAATCTATACCGCCGAAGGCAACATAGCGCTTCGTCAGCCCGGGCTGCTGATGACGGGTGAGCGTATCAGCGGCAGCCTCTTCAACAATACGGCTGCTCTCGACAGTGCCAGCTTCCTGCTTCACATGCATAGAGTTCGCGGTAAGGCAGCGAGGATCAGCAAGAACAGGGACAACGACCTTACCATTGAGGATGGCAACTTCACGACCTGCGAACCGGACAGCAACGCCTGGCAGGTAGCCGGCAAGGAGATCATCCTGAAGAATTCGGAAGGCTACGGGGTCGCCAAAAATGTCACGTTGAAAATCAAGGACGTGCCGGTCGCATACTTTCCCTGGTTCCGGTTTCCCATAGACGATAGTCGACACTCAGGTTTGCTGACTCCAAGTGTCGGCCAGGACAGCGATAGTGGCACCGACATCGCTATACCGTATTACTTCAATCTCAAGGAGAACCTGGACGCGACCTATACCCTGCGAAATATGCACAAGCGAGGGCTTATGCACGAAGGGGAAGCCAGGTTTCTGAGTCAGAACACGAAGAATCTTATCGCGGTGACCTACCTCCCCAACGACAAAATCTACGATAACCGAGAAATCATCACACCTGGTAGACGTTTCCCGGAACAGGACCGCTGGTTGGCTCACATCACCCACAGCGGCAGCGCCGGCAACTGGTCTTCGAGAATCAACTTTACCTCGGTATCAGACATTGACTATTTCCATGATCTTGGCACCTTTACCAGCACAACTACGCGATTCGATCAGGCGCTCGGCGAGAGCGACAGACCAGCGATCCTCAGAACCGGACGTCTCAGCTACGATCGGGAGCACTGGGGCAGTGCGTTGGATCTTCGGAGTTTCCAGGAACTGAATCAGGTGCAGACCAAGCAGTATGCAGTGCTGCCCCGTTTGTCACTTTACGGGCAGCAGCGCCTGGCGAGCCTTGAATTAAATGGTCTGGCCCAGCTGACTGAATTTGACAAGTCAGACGCTTCACCAGACGGCGCCAGACTGGTCATTGATGGCAAGGCATCCTGGCCCTTGCGACAGCCGTGGGGTTACATAAAGCCAGCAGTCAGGACCATTTACCGTGATTACGATCTGAATAACACGGATCCGACAAATCGTGACAGCATCAGTCTGACGACAATGCTGGGGTCCGTTGATATGGGACTTACCTTCGTTCGTGACACAAAGTTTCGCGGCCAGGCGTTCAGGCAAACCCTCGAGCCCAGAATGTTCTACCTGTACGCCGAAGAAGACTTTCAGGATGATCTACCAAGTTTCGATTCAACCCCGATGACCCCTTCCTACGACAGCCTCTTTCGTGATACTCGCTACACCGGCTACGATCGAATCGGCGACGCGAACCAGATCGCCCTGGGGTTGACCACTCGTTATTTTTCGTTAAGCGGCACCCCCACGTTTTCTGCCAGCGTCGGCCAGATTTTTCATCTAGAGGACCGTGAGGTCATCTTCGGCTCAACACCAGGAATAGATCCTGCCGCCGACACCTCCCCGATTTTCGCCAGCCTGCAGACAACCTATCGCAATTTTGATGTCAACGCTCAGTACGAGTATGACTCTGATAGCGACCGGTCAAACCGCGGCTACATTTCGCTTCGCTATCGCAGCGCGAACAGCAGCCTCTTTAACTTTACCTACGCGATGACCAACAGTTCCGTTCAGCGAAACCGCCTGATTCGTCCAGAAGAGGAAACAGACCTGTCCTTCCTCTGGCCTTTCAATAACCAGCTTAATCTGGTCGGCCGCTGGAACTATGCCTGGGACTCACAACAAACAATAGAGTCTTTGTTGGGAGTCGAATACAATGCCTGCTGCTGGAAAGCACGGGTGCTGTTTCGGCGAAACCTGGAAGAACCGCGCCGGATAGGTATTACATCTCCGAACGGTACTATCGAGTATGTCACCGACAGGCGGGCTGACAGCGGCATATATTTTGAGTTTCAACTGCGGGGTCTGGCGTCTCTTGGGGGTCGCCTCGATTCACTTATCCAGGACTCCGTTCCTGGCTTTACCGGAGATCGGTAACCATGAGAAAAATTGCTTCATTCATCCTTTTGCTGAGTCTTGCTTGGCAAAGCCATGCCGCGCTGGTCCTGCTTGATCGCGTAGCGGTGATCGTCGACGAGGACGTCGTCATGCAGTCGGAAATCGATGAAAGAATGCTCACCATCAAAGCCCAGATCACCGCACAACCAGGTGCGAAGGCCCCTCCTGATGAAGTTTTGCAGGAACAGATCATCGAGAGGCTGATTATCGAAAGCCTGCAGCTTCAAACCGCAGATCGAGCAGGTATCAGGATAAGCGATGACGAGCTTAACCAGGCCCTCGCCAGCATCGCCTACCAGAATCAAATGGACATGGACGAGTTCAGGGTAGCACTGGCCAACGATGGTGTTTCCTGGGCACAGATGCGTGAACAGGTCCGGCGCGAATTTGCAATCAGCCGTGTCCAGCAGGGAGTTATGCGCAGACGCATCCAGATTACGGAGCAGGAAATACAAAACTTTCTCGCCTCCGAGCTGGGAGAGACCGTCACCTCGGATGAATATCGTCTCGGCCATATTCTCCTGGATCTGCCATCGAATCCTACGCCGGATGACGTTCGCAGCACCAGGGCTCAGGCCGAGCAGATCTTTGAGCGATTGAACGCTGGCGAAGACTTCGGCTCACTCGCCATCGAATACTCGAACGATCAAAACGCGCTTAATGGCGGCGACATGGGGTGGCGAAAACCAGCGCAGCTACCCAGTATTTTTTCTGACCTGGTCGAGACTATGCAGACCGGTGAGGTCAAGGAGCCCATCAAAAGCGGACGAGGCTTCCATTTGATCAAGTTACTGGAAAAGCGGGGCGCGAGAGCAGAAGGGATGATCGCCCAGACCCAGGTCAGGCACATTCTTATCAAACCTAATGAGATTCGATCAGATCGCGAGTCTTTTGAACTTGCCAGCAGCCTGCGCGCAGAAATCCTCGATGGACGTGATTTCGGTGAGGTTGCCAAGCTGTACTCTGATGATCCTGGCTCAGCGCTCTCCGACGGTGACCTGGGGTGGACGCGAACGGGCGTATTTGTCCCGGAATTCGAGGCCACCATGCAGGCTTCGGAACTCAATGAAATCAGCGAGGTTTTCAAGACTGAGCATGGTTTTCACTTTCTCGAAGTCACAGGACGTCGAATGGAGGACTTCTCAGAAAGATTTCGCATGGGTCAGGCTGAAAGCTACCTGCGCAACCAGAAATTCGATGAAGAGCTGGAAAACTGGCTCCGGGAAATTCGCGACGAAGCTTTCGTTGAAATCAAAATCTAACGGTTAACCATGAGCCGACCCCGTATTGGCATCACGCCCGGCGACCCCGCCGGGATAGGTCCCGATGTCTGTCTGCAAGCGTTTGCGGAACTGAAGCCCCACGCCGACCTCATTTTCTTCACCGACCCTGAACTGATGAAAACCCCGGCCGGGAAACTTGGCCTGGACCTCCGTGTCAGCCAATCGGGCTCGGGACCAGATGCACTATGCGTCAAACCGATTCCTCTCGCCGCAATACCTGACTCCGGGAAGCCTGATGCGGGTTGCGCTCAATTCATTATTGACAGTCTATCCGCGGCCCTCGATACATGCCTGGAAGGAGATATTGA
>CAXPUI010000473.1:0-3833 GCA_964220205.1 Candidatus Allofontibacter communis
GGATTCCCCAGACTCGCAAAACAGAATGGCGCCAGGCTAGTCATTATCAACAACCAGGACACGGATCTCGATCCGATCTGCGATCTTGTCCTTCATGAGCAGATAGGTCCGACGCTTTCCCGAGTAGTGGATTAACCTCGCAACAGTTTCAACAACTGATTGATATCCAGGGGTTTCCTGATCGCGAGACCGGGGACAGAATCAGGATCAGCGGCAAGGGTGATGATGCTCAGCGCCGGTGCAATGTCTTTCCAGAAGCCGGGTAATCCCCGGGTATCTGCACTTCCCTGATCATCTTCAATAATTGCCGCCTGGACGGCATGATGATTCACACGGAAGTATTGAATGGCCGACTGCGCGTCGAGAAAGCTGGTCACTTTATAGCCTTCTGACTTCAGCAGTTCTGTAATCAACTCATTCAAAGCGGTGTGGCTTTCGACCAGCAACACCGCATCTTTTTTTGACTGACTCGTTATGCTTTCTGCAACAGCAATTTCCTGAATGCTCTG
Organism: Candidatus Allofontibacter communis; assembly: GCA_964220205.1. GTDB lineage: Bacteria > Pseudomonadota > Gammaproteobacteria > Pseudomonadales > Azotimanducaceae > UBA9659. The sequence continues at coordinate 510 of CAXPUI010000473.1, forward strand.
TAATGCCTGGCGGACCTCTGCCTGATAATGCCTGACAAGCGCCTGCTGCTCAGCCGCCAGGGAAGTCGGATCTTCCATGATCACATCCAGTAGCTCAGCATATCCCAAGGCCGTCGATGACAGATGATTGATCCGGCGCAGTTGTTTGCCGCCAGGCTCCTTCATCTGTCTGAGGCGATCGGCGATCGCCAGTTGCTCACTCATATCCCGCAGCCAGAAGAAGACGCCCGATTCAGACTCGTGGACGCTCAAATAACAATGCTTTTCACTATCAGGGAACGTTAAGCGCCAGAGCTTGTTGCCAGGAGCAGAAGCGATCTCAGCCCCAACATTCCTTCCCTGCAAGTGCAGGTAATCGTTGATTGGGGACCCGACCTCAAAGCCCATCGACACGGCGGCACTATTAGCGGCGATAATGACATTATCCGGGTTAAGAAGAAGCAGAGGCAGCGGTGCCGCCGATAATTCAGGGGATAGTTCAGGCAAGGCGATCAGATTCCGTCGTGTCCACTAGAGTAAGCTCAAGCTGTTGCAGGGTGTTGAGCCCGACGATGACATGATAACCGGATTCATGGCACAAGCTAACAAAATCGCTCCATCTGCAAGAAGTGCCCGCTCGAGTGAGGCTATCATTGCCCGAGGCGCATCGCAGGACCTGCGCCTGCGAAAGTCGCATACCTGGTATCGTGAAAGTCAGTGCGTGTAATTCAGGAAATGCGACATCGCAATAGGAGCAACTGAGGCCAGCCGCTCGAACCCTTAGCGTAATCGCGGAATCAACCGACTCCAGAGAAACACAGCCTGCCAAGCGGGTAACAAGTTGTTTCAGGGCGTTCCGGTCGGACACCCTGACGACCGTATTATCTGCGGCTTCTACGTTAAGCTCATGTGAGAGCGTCTGCAGGGCAACGTTACTGAGCGCGAGTGGTTCACAGACTTCTAACCGGCCACGTAATAGGTATGACCCTTTGGCTCTGCTTACCACGTCGGTAAGCAGTCTAACGGGAACAGCCTGACCATTGCGGTCTATCATCCGGAACCATTGTTCGTGCCTGTCCGGTAGTTGGCCGGCATAGAGCAATTCCCGCACCCCGTCTACGTCTTCGTCAACAATGCGATCGAAAAAGGCAGTGAGCATGCCGACAACCGGTTCTGATTTAAGATCCAGTTCCTCGGTCCAGAAACGAGACAATATCAGTCGATCGGCGAACGGCTCCAGCACCAGGGCGCTATGTTCCACGGTAAACTCACCTGAGTCGTTGTGTCGCAACCCTTCGGTGACGCCGTTTACGGTTACCGTTAATTCAGAGTGCGCTGCATTTAAACTCAGCGTCGAGACCAAGGCCACTGGCTCGAGCGTCCGACTGACGACCGGTACTGTAAAACGGTCATTTAACACCGCTATCTCGCCCAGTTGTCGGAGGGTGAATCCCTGGAAATGGTTATACTGACCGAGTGATCGAAGGCAGCTTGTACGGGTTCTAACCCCAGCAACCGGCTGAACGAGCAGCTGCAATCAATGGGCTGAACCCTGCGCAAATCAATCTTCAAAGACCCAATTGACATGAACCGATAGTAAATCAGCACGAGCGGTCACACCATCACTAGCCGTTTGATATCATGAGGGCTTTGCTGAGAATGATTCTTCTAATCAAACAAACACCGAGAGACAAATGTTAAAAAATCTGACCGTCCAGGTCTTCCTGGCCGCTCTGCTGGGAATCACCCTGGCCCTCCTCTACCAGAGCCTGATACCCGATGGCAGCGCAGGTCTTTCGGAAACCATCGTCTTTCTGAAATCAGCATTCCTGGCGCTATTGAAGATGCTGATCGCCCCAATGATTTTTTTCTCACTGATCGGCGGCATTATTTCCATTGGCAACGTCGTTCGACTTAGACAGTTAGGCTCAGTGACTGTGATGTACTACCTGGCTACCACGTCGGTTGCCATCATGCTGGGCCTCGGCGTCGTTCTTTTTGTACATCCCTGGACCAACTATCCTCCACTTCTGGCCGGCAGCCTTGACGCGACTGGCACACGGTTACTCGATCCCGGCAGCGACTCACTGATTGCGGTTCTGTCGTCCATGACGTCACTCGCTTTCACGAACCCTTTTTCCGCACTGGCTAACCTGAATATTCTCGGCATCGTGGCGAACGCTTTATTGATCGGCATCGCCATGGTTATCGTCCTCGAACCAGAGAGCCCGCTCTTCAAAGTCGTGGAAGGGGTTAACAAGGTAATTATCCAGGTCCTGAAATGGGTGATCCGGCTTCTTCCCATCGGTATATTCGCAATTCTGTTCGACTTCACTATAAGGCTTTCCGCGGGCGACGGGCATGGTGAGGCGTTCCTCAATCAGCTGTTACAATTCGGCGGCCTGGTAGTCCTGCTGACGCTTATCCATGGTCTGATTGTCCTGCCGGCCATTGCATGGCTGACAACCGGCCGGAAGCCTCTGGAGCTGCTCAAGCAAATTCTGCAACCCCTGATCGTCGCTTTCAGCACATCCTCGTCCGCTGCGACCCTGCCCGTTTCCATGCGTACAGCCGAGGAAGAGTTAAAGGTTGATAACAGTGTATCGAGTTTCGTCCTGCCACTGGGTGCCACCATGAACATGGACGGAACTGCGCTGTTTGAAGCGATGGCTGCAATCTTTCTTGCCTACCTTTACGGGATCGAACTCTCTACAGTCATGATCATTACCATTTTCCTGATGTCCATGGTTGCCTCGATTGGCGCTCCGGGAATGCCCTCAGCGTCGATGTCCGGGATGCAGATGGTAATGCTGGCTGTTGGAATACCACTAGAAGCGATCGCAATCCTGCTGGTCATCGAACGGCCGCTCGACACTGTCAGAACCTCCGTTAATGTCGAAGGGGACCTGATAGGCACCCTGGTGGTTCAGAAGTATATGAGAGCTTAAGTCCCTGGCGTGACGTCCTGGAGGATAAGTCGAGCGAAGTAATACAGGAATTCCTTGTGATTAGCCGTCACCTGCTGACGCGACAGGCTGTCTTCACCCTGTTTACTGACAATGAATTCGAAGCAATGGGTTATGGTTACCCCCTTGCCCATAACCCGTTCGATCTGCTCATTCAAAAAGTCATGCAGGTCTTCCAGGTCCGACGTCTCGATACCCGACCGCTCAGGCTCAAGGACAGCATTACCCCAGACAGTTGCGATCAATACCTGAAACTGCTCCTTGTCGACGAAATCATCGGTAATACGGCACCTGTCTATGATTTCATCAAGCGCTGGTGTGAATCGCTGTCGGATATCGCTCAAACTCATTGTTGCCCCGAAGACTTGCGTACAAACGC
>CAXPUI010000474.1:0-2984 GCA_964220205.1 Candidatus Allofontibacter communis
ATCTCAATCAGCAGAGGAAGCGCATAAGCGAACCCGAAGCCAAAAATCTGACGTCAATACACTGTTAGCTGCTCCAATGTCAGTTAGATGACTTTCGCAACACCGCATCCGCACTAGCCAGCAACACCTTGTTTTCATCAGTTGCGGCACCCACTAGAGCTCGCAATGTGACATTGTTGGAAAATCCCGCTGGCAGCTTGATTGAGAGGGACCCCAGGTCCCAGTCAGTAACGTCTGTATTGCCAGTCGAAGAACGACCCGTGCCATCCGTGATGGTCAGGCCACCCAGCCCCATGAAATTAATTGAGGTAATCCTGGATCGATCGTCACCCGGTGGGGCACTAGCGGTCACTTTGACCGCAGCACCTGGCGGTACCAGCGTCAGGTCGGCGTTCACGTTTACCGTCGATACTTCCGATAATAGTAAATGTGCTGGTCCAAAACATCCCTAATCGCGATCTGTGTACCCTGGTCGTTCCATGGCCATCCACTTGTAAACATCCCTGTTTTAGCTTCTCTGCAAACTGGTGCATTCCAACCCTTGACCACCTCCCTGTTCTTGCTTGCTATACGACCCTGACAGGTGGTTCTTTTTCGCTGTTTTCCCAGACAACGGCATCTGGTGTACCCACAACGAGTTCATAAATACCCTCGGGATAAGTCATATGAGGCCCCGGTGCATCCGTACCGGGTTGAGCGACGGCACCAGACTCATCGTTATAGGTAACAGGATTCTTGTATAGCTCCAATTCCTCAGCCGAGATACCAGCAAGTTTAACAACCTCGGGATCAATCCAGGCCCGGTTATCAATAGGCTCACTTGAGTAAGAGAGTTCCAGCGATAGATTTTCCGGGCCGGCGAAATACATTGATACACACATACCATGGTCTGTTGGACCCAGTACGGGCACCCCCTTTGATCGCAGACGATCCCGCATGGCCAGCAATTCCTCATGGTTTTTAACCTTAAGCGCAAGGTGTTGCATGGTACCCTTGGCAGAGTTCGCTCCCGGATTGCCCGCATGGGTTTCACCCATACGCACCTCAATGTCGCCTATGTCAGGATTACAGACAAAGGCGATACTGCTTTCATCATTAAGACGCAAGAAACCATGCCACGTATTCTCCACACCGTGCATCCAATACAATGCCACAAGCTCCATGCCCAGCTTGTCGGTAAAGAATTCAATCTGCTCTTTCATGTTAGCCGTTGAAATCGCCAGGTGATGCAAGCCTTCTACTTTATTCACGATTGTCTCCTTCCTTCATTGAGCGGCGTCTAGCGCGTTGTAACCGAACAACCTATCCATGGCACCGCGAGATGCTTTGTTGACCGCCTTGTTTCTAAGCCAGGCTTTTATTCCGCTCAGATGAAACAACCGGGCATTTCGACGGGAACCGTTCTGAATTCCTGCAGTACGTACTCGCCTCAAGTCCTCGTATTTTTTTAAAGCTTCCGGAACCTTCAGGTCCTGGCTCAGGCAACGGGCTAATACGGCGCCATCTTCAATCGCCATAGCCGCACCCTGTGCCATGAAGGGTAACGTTGGATGACAGGAATCGCCGAGCAATGTGACGTGCCCCTTACCCCAGACTTGCATGGGTGGACGGTCGTATAGCGCCCACTTATAGAGAGAGTCCCGATCAGCGGCGTCGATAAGCGTTTGAATATCCTGGTGCCAACCTTGGAAATCATCCCTCAACTCTTCGTACTCACCACGCTCTGTCCACGATTCAACCGCCCAACCCTCTTTTTCAACGACGCAGACGCAGTTAACAAAAGCTCCACCTTTAACGTAATAGTGGACAAAGTGTCTTGCCGGCCCCCACCAGGCGGTCGACATCGGGCGCACCATGCCTTCAGGTATAGCCGATGCGGGAACCATTGCCCGCCAGGCAACATTGCCAGTGAAGGTTGGTTTCTCCACCCCCCACAAGGCTTCTCTGATCTTCGAGTGAATTCCATCTGCACCGACCAGGACATCGCCATCGAATTTAGTATCGTTGGCCACGACCGACACGGAGCCTTCTTTTTCCTCGTACCCTTCGAGACGCGAACTGGTATGCAACCGGATGGCATCACTCTGTGCCGCAGCGTTAACCAATAACGCTAGAAGATCGCCACGGTGAATATGGTAGTAAGGCGACCCGAACTTCGCCAAGGCGGCCGAGCCTAATTCCGATTCCGCGATGACTCTGCCGGACTTCCAGTCTCGGAACTGTGTACCTTCTGGAAGAAAACCATCAGCACGCAGCGCATCTTCCAGTCCCAGATAGTGCAATACTTGAGAGCAGTTCGGTGACAATTGAATGCCTGCTCCGATTTCTGTCAGTACAGAGGCTTGCTCAAACACCTCAACCTCATGGCCGCCTTTAGCGAGGCATAGCGCGGCTGTTAAGCCACCAATACCTCCACCGGCGATCAACACTTTCATGCATGATCTCCGGCGGAAAAATCGAGAATAATCACACGCTGCTGTTTACTGGTTCTCTTTTGACTGGAGCGTTCTACTTTCATCCGGGGTGTTTGCAGGCAACCATTTCAAGTGGCCATTTGTACAACAATATTAACCATAAGTGTACGACGCAATTATAGACGGGCGCTTGAACTGACAACGCTTCAGCAAAGGGCCCACCCGTGACACCTTGAGTGACTATTCGGGTGTAAATTCAGGGCCTTGGGAAGCTTAAGCTTTGCATTGCCCGAGCAATCATTCTGATACGGAATCTCCAATCTGGGTGATATTTTTTGTGTCGTAAATATTAATCCTTTCATATAAGCTTGGGTGGCTTAAAGTCCCCAGTGCAGTTTGTTACCGGGTATTCTACTGAGAGAGGAAAGGAAACATGAAAAAAGGTCATATAAAACAATGGCTTGGCTTTGTTCTGGTAAGTGCGTTAATACAGCCTCTGCAAGCAGCTGTTATCGAAGAAATTGTGGTTACCGCCCAGAAGCGTGAACAGAATCCGCAAGATGTTGGGAT
>CAXPUI010000475.1:0-2007 GCA_964220205.1 Candidatus Allofontibacter communis
TAGGTTACTTTGGCGACCAGGTGCCCCATGGCCTGCTTGTCGTAAAAAGCACTTGGCAACGTCAGCAAACGATCAAATAGTTCCGACCGCAGGTTATGCACAAGGTAATAAGAGACATAGGCAATAAAGTAATTGCCCACAAAGGTGCCAAAACCTCTGGCGGCGGCAATCACGACGATGGCCAGGGGAATCAGCGTACGGTTCAGGTTTTCACCTTCCGTCAGGAATTCGCTGAAGTATTCCTGGAATTGTTCACCACCGGGTGTCGTTCCGGGCTGCAATGAGTCGACGATGTAAGATACCAGCTGGACAAAGGAGACATTGGCAATCGAGTAGAGCAAGAATCCCACCACGCTCAGCAGGAAGGCAGCCCAGTATGGCAGCACATATTTCAGCAGCCGACCATAAATTTTCAAGTCAGACCCCGACGCCTTAACAACCACTACCAGGCACCTTCGTCTTCTGCTTCAGCCAGTTCCGTGGTGATCCTCAACTGGCTGAAACCCAGCTTGCCTGCGACATCGAGAGCCGTGACCACGGCTTGGTGGGGGGTCGCTGAATCGGCAGTGATAACCATCGGCACTGAACTGTCGCCTTCGCTGCTCTCCTCGATAGCAGCCTTTAAGGCCGCGGCGCTGTTGTTCAACAACGAGACACCATTTATCGCGTAGCTGCCTTCTCTCGTTATGGACACCTCCAATGTCTGATCTGCAACCGGATCTGCTGCTGACCCGGCTTCCGGCAAGTCAATAGACAGGTGGGTTTCTCTGGTGAAAGTGGTAGAGACCATGAAGAAGATCAACAGCAGGAAAACGACATCAATGAGGGGAGTCAGGTTGACATCAACTTCCTGACGAGTTCGCCTGGCAAATTTCACTACCTGGTCGCTCGCTGCATTTCTGATTCGCCCCCGCCATGTTCTGTTCGGTCACCACTCAGAACTTCGACAAGTTTCAATGCTTCCTGTTCCATGTAAATCACCAGTTCATCGATTCTCCTCATGAAGAATCGATAAAAAAACAAACTGGGTATAGCGACGGTAAGACCTGCAGCTGTCGTAATCAGTGCTTCGGAGATACCCCCTGCCAGAATCGCGGCATTTCCTGTTCCCTCCAGCCTGATCGCGGTGAAGACTTTGATCATGCCGATAACCGTACCCAGCAGACCCAGCAACGGTGTAATTGCCGCGATGGTACCCAGGGTATTCAGGTACCGCTCCATATCATGGATAACCTGGTTGGCGATCTCTTCGATTGATTCTTTCATCAGCTCGCGCCCCTGATGGTGAGACACAATACCAGCCGCGAGAATCTGACCCAGCGGTGAGCCGACTCTGAGTTCACGTAATCGACGATTGTCCATTTCGTCGTTTTTGATCCAATTCCAAACCTTGACAAGCAGGTGTCTTGGGGCAACGAGTTCCGAACGTAAGGTCCAGAAACGCTCAATGCATATCGCAGCGGAAATAACAGAGCAAAGAAGGATGGGAATCATCAGCCAGCCACCTGCTTGCACCAGTTCGAACAAGGCTCTCTCCGAGCAGTAATGTCTGGCCCGTTACTCTACCACATTAACCGTCCATTCAAACGGCTTAATTCACAGAAATAATCAATAAAATCAAGGTATTCCGATGGAATAACTCACGACCTGTCCCTGGCTAGAGCGAGACACCCGCTACAATATTTTCGGCCAGCAATCGGCCAACTTCAGCGTCGCCCAGTTGCAGGTCATCCTTGAGTATTTCCTCCGTATGTTGTCCCAGGACAGGCGCTGGGCTGGCACGCAGGTTATCCGCCCCACCAAACCTGAGCGGTGAGCCTGAGGCAAGATACTCGCCAATGCCAGGTTGTTGAATGAGATCCATCATCGGGTTATCGGCTGAGCAATCGTCATCTTCTTCAACCATTTCCCGGAAACTTCTATAAGGACCGAAACATACCGCATGTTGGTCAAAAACATCACAGATCTGTTCATAGTCATGAGCTGCAAACCAGGGCTCAACGATCG
>CAXPUI010000476.1:0-11045 GCA_964220205.1 Candidatus Allofontibacter communis
CTCCGGTGGTGTGATTGCGGCACCCGGCAATCTGCGTTCCTATCTGCACGCGGCGATATGATGTCAGCTTGCGGGCGCTTTAGAAATGCCGCTAACGAGGGGAAACATGTCGCAGCGGCCAGCTCGACGGGTTTTTTGTTTAGTAGGGTATCAAAATGGGGTTCACTTCAAAAGTTGTTCACTCTGACAGGCGAGGACCGATTGAACACGGTTCTATCCACAAGCCGGTGCATAACGCTGTTACCTATGCCTATGACGATGCGAGAGATCTCGCTGAGGTATTTCAGGGTAAACAGAGTGGGTATTCCTACGGTCGCCAGGTTAATCCGACGGTCACAGCTCTGCAGGACAAGATCACCATGATGGAAGGAGGCATTGCGTCCGCAGCCTTCGCGACGGGAATGGCGGCAATCGGCACGACGTTGTTTGCGCTGCTTAGAGCCGGTGACCACTTTGTTGCCTCGTCGTTCCTGTTTGGCAACACCAACAGCCTGTTCAACTCCTTTCTGGCCCACGGCATTGAGGTGAGTTTTGTTGATGCAACATCGGCGGATGCAGTTGCGGCTGCTATCAAGGAAAACACGCGGATGGTTTTCGTTGAGACTATCGCCAACCCTAGAACCCAGGTTGCTGATTTACAGGGTATCGGTGAGCTCTGCCGGGAAAGAGGTCTGGTTTACATCGTCGATAACACGATGACGACACCCTACCTGTTTAATCCGAAGGTGGTTGGTGCAAGCCTGGTCGTCAATTCTTTGACCAAGTACATTGGTGGGCACGCCAATGCGCTGGGCGGTGTGGTCACGGAAACCGGGGTCTTCGACTGGTCGGGGTTCTCTAACCTTTATGATGACTACAAGCGAGGTGATCCAAGCGGCTGGGCGATTACGCAGATCAAGAAGAAAGGTTTGCGGGACTTTGGCGCGACACTGGGGCCGGAGGCGGCCCACCATATTTCCGTGGGGGCTGACACCCTTGCTCTGCGTATGGACAGATTGTGTGCGAACGCCCAGCGGCTGGCGGAATTTCTCGATGGTCATGACAAGGTGGAAAAAGTTTATTATCCCGGTCTGGCCCATCATCCGGAACATAGCCGGTCTGCGGATCTGTTCCGCAGTCACGGTGGCATTTTCAGTATTGAAGTGATTGAGGGAGTAGACTGCTTCGATTTCATCAATGCCCTTGATCTTGTTATTTGTTCCTCGAACCTCGGCGATACACGATCCCTGGCGATTCCTGTCGCTCATTCGATTTATTATGAAATGGGTCCGGAGAGGCGGGCGTCGATGGGTATAGCAGACTCTCTGGTTCGATTTTCGATTGGTATTGAAGACGAAGTGGATTTGTTGGAAGACTTTGAACAAGCCCTTGGCAGGTTTTAGTTGAGTTAGAATGAACAGCCATGTCTGAAGCCGTTGTTACTACAAATCTGCCCTTGCCGAATAAGCGGACCGGGAAGGTCCGCGACCTTTACGACCTGGTCCTTCCTGATGGCTCAGCGGGAGTTCTCATTATCGCGACTGATCGTGTCAGCGTGTTTGATGTGGTGCTTGCCAATGGTATCCCTGGCAAGGGGATATTGTTGACCCAGATTTCGAAGTTCTGGTTTGATTTTTTCGCGGACGAGTTCGTCCACCACCTGGTATCTACCGACCCCGCTGATATACCCGGTATTACTGATGATCAGCAGCGTTTGCTGGCGGGCCGAATCATGATTTGTCGCAAGAGTGCGGTGGTGCCGGTCGAGTGTGTGGTCAGGGGTTATCTGACGGGCAGTGGCTATAAGGATTACCAGAGAACGGGTGAGGTCTGTGGTATCGAACTGCAGGACGGATTGATCAACAGCGATCGCTTGACTGAGGCCATATTCACCCCTTCAACCAAGGCAGACGAAGGGCATGACGAAAACATCAGCTACGACCTGGCCTGTAAGCTCGTCGGTGCTGAGTTGATGGATCAGATTCGTGAAAACTCGATGAGCATCTATGAACAGGGAGCGGGCTATGCGCTCGAGCGTGGCATCATCATTGCCGACACCAAGTTCGAGTTTGGCCTGGATGCAGATGGCGAACTTGTTCTCATTGACGAAGTTCTGACGCCGGACAGCAGTCGATTCTGGCCAGCTGATCACTGGCAGCCGGGCAGGGAGCAGGACAGCTTTGATAAGCAATATGTCAGGAACTATACGGAAACGCTGGTGGCCCGCGGAGAATGGGACAAGGAGTACCCAGGACCGTTGCTCCCCGAAGAGGTCATTGACAATACCATCACGCGTTATGAAGAGGCGCTGCGTCGCCTGACAGGCTAATTGGCTCTCTTGAGCCGCGTAGCTCCGGGTTTCAGTCGCGGTAGCACACGCCGGTACCACCGAGGCCACAGTAACCATTGGGTACTTTCGCCAGGTACTGCTGGTGGTAATGCTCGGCATAATAGAAGTCGGGGGCGGCCATTACCTCTGTGGTAATCGCATTGAAGCCCTTTGCCATCAGTTTATCCTGGAAGACGGCGCGCGATGCCTCTGCCTGTTCCAGTTGCTCATCTGAAAACGTGTAGATGCCGGAGCGATATTGCGTGCCGATGTAATTGCCCTGACGCATGCCCTGCGTGGGGTCGTGACTTTCCCAGAATAATTCCAGGAGATTCTGGTAAGTCACCTGGTTAGGATCAAAGATAACCAAGACGACTTCGTTGTGGCCTGTCATCCCTGAGCAGACTTCCTCGTAAGTAGGGTTAGGTGTCAGTCCGCCTGCATAGCCTACTGCCGTCACATAGATTCCTGGCTGTTCCCAGAATCGACGTTCCGCACCCCAGAAGCAGCCCAGCCCGAACATGGCGGGCTGCAGGCCCACAGGGAAAGGAGTCGTCATGGAATTGCCGTTGACAAAGTGTGCTTCTGGCACAGGCATGGTTTCCGTGCGGCCTGGCAAGGCTCTATCCTCAGTTGGTAACTCCAGCTTGTTGGTAAATAGTCCCATGCTTTGCTCCGAACGGTTTCTTGTCATTATAGCCGAGAGCCGGGTCTTTAGAATCCCCGTCCGCTAAAGGGCTTGATCCCAGTATGGTCATCTCCGGGAGGCCTTGCAGAGGTGGATGAATAATGGATGAAAGCAGGGTGCCGATGGTATGGTGGGGCAGGTATTTCGTCTAACTTGAGACTGTATGCATAGATGGAGTCTTGGGCTTTTCAGATAAATTTAGGGCAGGGAGCAAAGGGGTGTCTGATATGAGGCTGGATCTCGAAATTGACCGGACTCGAACTTATAGCAAACGATGGCAGGGACGAGGGGACACCATTGCGCTGACCATCGGCGACTCGGACTTCCGATTGGCAGAACCTATTCACCAGGCGATCCAGGGCCGGTTGGAAGAAGGCGTGGTTGGCTATGATGCTGTGCCCGATTCCCTGATTGAACTGATCGTTGCCCGACTCGAGGTCCGTTATGGCTGGCAAGTACAACCTGACTGGCTGGTTTTCCTCTCCGGGGTCGTGCCTGGTCTTAATATTGCTGGTCGAGGCCTGATCGAGCCAGGGCAGGCCCTGGTCAGTGAGGTGCCCATCTATTATCCGTTTTTTGATCTTCCTGCGAATACCGATCGTCTCATGGTTGAATTGCCGGCGATCCTCGATTCTTCACGTTGGTGTTTTGACCTTGATCGATTTGAGGGCCTCGCGCGTGATCAGGACATTGGCATGCTCATGCTGTGCAATCCGCAAAATCCGCTGGGTCGTGTTCTGCGCCGAGACGAATTGCAAGCGATAGCCGAAATCTGCCTGCGCCATAATATTGTTGTCTGCTCTGACGAAATTCATGGTGATCTGGTCTATCCGGGACATGAGCATATACCGATCGCGTCCCTGGGCCGTGAGATAGGTGAACGGAGTGTGACCTTGATGAGCCCTTCAAAAGCCTTCGGAATAAGTGGGATTGGCGGGGCCTTTGCGATAATCCCGAATCCTGACCGGCGAGCTCGCTTCGAGTCAGCCGCCGCCGGGCTCAACATGGGATTAACTGCGTTACCCATAGTCGCCATGCAGGCGGCTTATGGTGAATGCCAAGACTGGTTCGACGAGAAACTTGGCTATCTTCAGGTTAACCGTGACTATCTTTGTGAGCAATTGGGGTCGATCCAGGGGCTCAAGCTGGTGAAGCCGGAAGGAACCTATTTTCTCTGGATTGATTTCCGGGACAGTGGAATCAACGATCCCTATGCTGTGTTGTGTGAAGCAGGCGTTTAGCTTTCTGATGGTGATGCTTTTGGCGATTCAGGGTTTCTCCGGCTTAATTTTGCCAGTCCCAGGGTGCGACTCCAGAGAGCAGTGTCTCGTGTCCAGGCATTGTTTGACTAGGGTAAATTGATAGACTCTGGTTTTGAACTGAGGAGTCAGAGATGGGCGAGTACAGCATAGTAGAACGGGCGGGTAATCTGACGATCATTACGATCAACCGTCCCGAAGTCATGAATGCGTTGCATGCGCCAGCGCACGATGAGTTTTCCGCTATTTTCGATGATTTCGTGGCGGACCCGGATCAATGGGTGGCTATTGTCACGGGAGCAGGTGATCGGGCATTTTCCGCGGGCAATGATCTGAAGTACCAAGCTTCAGGTGGTGATATGAGTCGAGTATCCAGTACTGGCTTTGCCGGCATAACCTCCCGGTTCGACAATCCGAAGCCGGTGATAGCGGCCGTTAACGGTGTTGCCATGGGTGGCGGGTTTGAGATAGCGCTGGCCTGTGATCTGATCATTGCTGCGGAGAATGCCGTATTTGCACTCCCGGAACCTCGCGTTGGTCTCGCCGCACTGGCCGGTGGTGTGCACCGCTTGCCTCGAGAGATCGGTATGAAACAGGCTCTGGGGATGATGTTGACGGGTCGCCGTGTCAGCGCAGAAGAAGGCAGACAACTGGGTTTTGTCAACGATGTAGCACCGGAAGGCAAGGTGCTGGACGTCGCCAAAGAATGGGCCAGCCAGATACTTGAATGTGCACCGCTTTCGGTTCGTGCCAGTAAACAGGCTGCCATGGAAGGTATGAACGCGGAGAGCCTGGAAGCTGCTATGAATGGTAAGTATGACCAGGTCCACGCGATGCGACACAGCGCGGACTTTGTGGAAGGACCACTGGCATTTTCCGAGAAAAGGCCACCCAACTGGAAAGGGGCGTAAGCCTACCTTTCCAGCAACTATCGACAACTCGTTGACATAGGCGTCTGCTGCCCCGGACCTCGCTACTCTCTTTATCTTGAGCGGGTTATCATGAACGTCTCTTTGCGGTAATCGACATACAGAAGGCAAGCGAATGGCAGATTCCCTGAATATAGGGGTATTGACGGTATCCGATACCAGAACGATGGACACCGACACCTCAGGTCAGTATTTGGCTGACGCCGCTGCTGGAGCGGGGCATGAGGTTGTTAAACGTCACATTGAGATTGATGACCTTTACCGGTTGAGGGCGGTCGTTTCAGCCTGGATTGCTGACCCGGATGTTGAAGTCATTCTCGTGACTGGTGGCACAGGCTTTACTACCAGGGATTCGACGCCCGAGGCCCTGATGCCGCTTTTTGATTCGGACATCACCGGGTTTGGAGAACTTTTTCGGCAGCTGTCCTACGAGGAGATTGGTACCGCCACGGTTCAATCTCGTGCATTTGCAGGCATGGCCAACAATACGGTGATCTTCTGCATGCCGGGTTCCACGGGTGCCTGCCGGACAGCCTGGGAAGGTATTTTGCAGACTCAACTCGATATCGATCACCGACCCTGCAACTTTGCTGAACTGATCCGGAAGGGTTCCCATTGAGCAAGCTGCGTCCGGTCGAGGAGGCGATTGACCATCTCCTGGCGAAAGTTTCCAGGACCGAGCAGACAGAGATAAGAGGACTCAGTGATGCATTGGGGCTCTATCTTACCGAGCCGGTCATATCTGATCTGGACGTGCCACCGGCGGACAACAGTGCGATGGATGGTTATGCTGTTCAATTGGCATCAATCTCCGAGAATCAATGGCTGGAGGTGTCTGCGAGGGTGCCGGCCGGCAGTGTCGGTGAGGAAATCCGATCCGGTACTGCCGTCAGGATTTTTACCGGGGCGCCTATACCCGCGGGCGCTGACACGGTGGTTATGCAGGAAAACTGTGAGGCGGAGGAAAACCGGGTTCGGATACATGAATTACCTGAACTAGGTGCCAATGTGCGGGCGCGTGGTCAGGACCTGACAGCAGGTGCAACGGTTCTGGAATCCGGTGAACGTTTGACGGCGCAGTCACTTGCCTTGCTGGCGTCCGTTGGTTGCGCTGAAGTCAAAGTGTTCAAGCCATTGCGTGTTGCCATCATGTCGACAGGTGATGAGTTAGTGGAGCCTGGTGGGCGGCTGGCGGAAGGACAGATCTTTAATTCCAACAGGTTCGCTCTCGAAGGGCTTATCCGTGGTCTGGGTATGGACGTCGTTGACCTTGGTATTGTTGAAGATACGCCAGATGCAACAGATCGCATACTGCGTCAGGCAGCAGAGCGAGCTGATCTTATCGTCTCAACCGGGGGTGTGTCGGTTGGAGAAGAGGACCACGTCAAGTCCGCGGTCGAGCGACTGGGCCATCTTGATTTATGGAAACTGGCGATCAAACCGGGTAAACCCCTGGCTTTCGGTAGCGTGTTGGGCAAACCCTTTTTCGGTCTGCCTGGTAACCCGGTATCGACTTTCGTGACGTTTGTCATTGTAGCGAGACCCTTTCTTCTCGCTATGCAGGGAGCAGCGAGTTCACGGCCGCGAGGCATGCCGATACCGTCGGGCTTTTCTTTTCGTGGAGGGAGCAGGCGCGAGTATCTGAGAGTCCGTGTGTGTGAAAACTCGGAGGGTGACCCTTACCTGGAGAAATTCGCGAATCAGGGTTCCGGTGTCATGACATCAGTCGCCTGGGCTGATGGACTTGCTGAAGTCGAGATCGGTCAGCAGGTGGAACCTGGTGATAAGTTGCGAGTACACCGGATATAAAACTTATGAAGAAGGCAGCAGGCTTATGGCATTAATCGCTCTCAGCACTATTCTATCGATCATCCTCGGGAGCTGCGTCTGGCTTGCCCTGGGTAACAGGTTTCCGTTGAATGACGAGAATAAGTGGCCAATCGCCAATAACATAGCGGTTTATGCGGTCATACTGGTCGTTCCGGTGTTTCTGACGATTTTCTTTCTTTTCTGATGCGGCTGAATATCGACATTACGGAGGTTAAAGGCTTTCTCGACCCGGTCGAAGGAGAAGCCTTGTATCGTTATGCGGCGGAGGCTGCCGCGCTCGGCGCTGTCCTTGAAGTCGGCAGCTATTGTGGTAAGTCGACAGTCTATCTGGGCACTGCATGCCAGGGGGCCGGAGTCACGGTCTATGCTGTTGATCATCACAGGGGATCAGAAGAGCACCAACCCGGTGAGGATTACCATGACCAAAGTCTGTTCGATGAACAGGCGGGATTAATGGATTCGTTCAGTGAATTCCGTCGGACTATTCGCGCGGCGGGACTCGAAGATACAGTGGTGCCGTTGGTCGCCTCATCGAAACTGGCTTCCCGTCACTGGGGAACGCCTTTGGCGATGGTTTTTATTGATGGGGGACACTCTCTTGAGGCAGCGATGACTGATTATCGATGCTGGGCAGGCCACATCGTCAAAGGTGGGTTGCTTGCCATACACGATATCTTCCCGGATCCTTCTGAAGGCGGTCAGGCACCTTACGATATTCTGAAACTGGCGTTAGCCTCAGGGTTGTTTGAGGAAATTGACCGAGTCAAAACCCTGGGTGTCCTGCGGCGGCTCTAGTCAAGGTTTCTCCGCTCGCCGATGGCTGAATCTACCAGCGTGTTTTCGTTGCGGAAAAGATGCGCAGCACCGGTCCTGTTTGACAAGGCGTCCGCCGCCATCAGAACTGCTCCGGCTGTCCAGGTTGGTTTCTCTTCAGGCCAGAGTTGCTTGTCCCGGTACACATACCCGGTCCAGTAGGCACCTTCTTCGTCGCGGAATTGGTGCAGCCAGCTGAACAGGTTAACGGCGGGTTGGTATTGTCCCGTGGACAGAAGCGCCATGACCAGTTCGCAGGATTCAGCGACAGTAACCCAGGGTTCGTCATTTACGCAGACACAGCCTAAATCCTGAACGACAAATTCGCGCCAACGAGCTGCCAGGTGACGTCTTGCCTCATTACCGCTGATGACATTGGTCAACACCGGGTAAAACCAGTCCATGGCGAATCTGCTTTTTGAGTCCCAGGTACGATCAAAGCATTCCGGGTGATTGGCGATGGCATTGCCCAGTTTTGTGCGGGCCAGTGACCAGTGCTGTACTTCTTCACCCAGAGTCGTTGCTATATTTAGTGCGCACTCAAGGGACTTATAAATGCTGCTGCATCCCGTAACCAGTGAGTCTTCACGTATGCCAAGGCTCGTGTCCTCGCACCAGTAGATTTCGCCCTTTGGTCCCTGCAGGCGGAGCACGAACTCGATAGCCGCCTTAACAGTGGGCCACATTTCGGCCAGGAAGCACCTGTCTTCCGTAATCAGGTAATAGTGCCAGACACCTGTCGCCACATAGGCGACAAAGTTAGATTCTGCCCGGGTTCCGTCTTCTATCTGACCGTCCTTGTAGGCAGCAAACCAACTGCCGTTAGGAAGCTGGTTGTTCTTCAACCAGTAATATGCCTGTTGTGCTTCATCTAATCTTCCGCCAATGGCAAGGCCCATGGCTGACTCAACATGATCCCAGGGGTCGAGCGCTCCATCGGCAAACCAAGGAATGGCACCATCCGTCTCCTGGACCTGCGCAATGTAATTCACGGTATCTTTAAAATATTCTTCCGGGAACAACCCCTTAGAGACGTAAAGCTTTGTCATGCCGGAGCTCCATCGGCACTTTTGACAAAGTACATGACGACACTTTTGCCCATGATGGGGTTGAGTAGCTTGTCCAGGAATCGGGTGATAAAGGGCTGTTGCATCAGGTCCCAGGTCAGAAATTGGTGGTACCGGTCCACAATACGAGCGTTAGGTTCACCAGGCTCGCGCCAGAACAGGCATTTCAGCCACCAATAGGGTACGTGGAGGGAGTGAGCGTGATGTTTGTCGAAACAGATAAAGCCTGTTGCTTCCATGTCGTTTCGCAATTCGTTGGCGCGGAAGATTCTCACATGTCCGCCTTCCACTTCGTGATAGGCGTCGCTTAACCGCCAGCATATCCATTCGGGAAAGAATCGGGGCACGCTGATTGCGGCGATACCGCCAGTCTTCAAAACCCGGTTAATTTCGACGATGACCTGTTGATAGCTGTGGATATGTTCCAGCACCTCGGAACAGATGATCTTGTCGAAAGACTCGTCAGCGAAGGGCAGGCTTTCAGCGCTGGCAACAGAAATGACCAGGCTTTTGCTAGTGTTCTCGGGTTCGACGAATTCCTGAAAGCGCTCACGGGTTGTCTCCAGATCGCCAAGGGATAGGTCAATACCGACTGATTCCACGTCATTGACCATATAAGCCGAGATGGCGTGTCGACCCTCGCCGCAGCCAAGATCGAGTATACGGTCGCCATCACTTAACTTGAGCGTTTCAAAGTCAATGGTTTGCAGCGACATCGGGTTGAGTCTCTTTGTGTTCTTGGATGATCATTCGGTACAGGCTGGACATCTGTTCGGCAGCTACGGCCCAGCTGAACTGCTTGAGTATGCGATCTCTCCCTCGCGCACCGAGATCTTCGCTCCGGGCAGGATCGTTCAGCAGTTGCCGGAGTGCGTCGGCGATTGCCAGGTGATCCCTCGTGGGCACGATGAAACCGCAGTTGCCCACAACTTCGGGTAGGGCCCCGCCGTCGGTCGCGATGACCGGGACTCCGCAGGCCATGGCTTCGCCGGCGGGCAGGCCAAACCCCTCATAGATGGAAGGAACTACGGCGCAGGCAGCGCGCGCATAGAGTGCCGTGATCTCGTCTGGGCTGAGTCCGCTGTAGAAGGTAATCAGATTCCTGATATGGAGTTGATCAATCAGCTTCGCTGTCTTGCCGTCCTCCTTGAGTTTCCCGAGAACCAGCAGTTTAAGCTCGGGGAATTCCCCCTGCAGTTCTGCGACGGCCCTTAAAAGGTAATCCAGGCCTTTCAGCGGAACATCGGCGCTCGCGGTGACCATCAAGGTATAGGGCTCTCGCTGGTTCTCCTGCAAGGGTTTGAAAACGTCGACATCAATACCATTGGTCACGATGTTGATTTGTGTTTCTGAAACCTGGAAGTCTCTTGCGATATCTCTTCGAGATGCTTCGGACACCGTTACCAGGTGGTTCAGTTTACGCACCACTTTCTTCTGCATGTTCAGGAAGGAATGCCAGCGCCTGATCAGGAGTCTCATCTGCCATGAGTTGGCGTTAGCCAGGGCAATTCTGAGATCACTGGTAATCGGGTGATGAATGGTGGTTACCAAAGGTACCCCCATTTTCTGTAATTTGAGTGTGCCGTAGGATAAGGACTGGTTGTCGTGGACGATATCGTAGTCAGGTTGATGCTTTTTGAAGTAGGAAACGAGTCTTCTGCCGAAGGTATAGGGTTCGGCAAACCCGCCGGTTAACATACTGAACCATTCGATGAAATCCGTAAAAGAAAGCAGGTGCTTTGGGCGCAGCGCAGTAACGTGGTTGTCTGCTTCGAAGAGGTTTAGCCCAGGCAGTTTGATGAGCTTTACTCGTTCATCGAGTTCCGGATAGGGTTGCCCGGAGATTACCTCAACGAGGTGACCAGCATCAGCAAGGGCTTTGGAAAGATACTTGATGTATATCCCCTGGCCACCGCTGTAAGGATTGCTGCGATACCCGAGTAGACAGATTTTCAGGGCACGTCCTGGCCCACTGTCAATGGCTGGGACCCGAAGGTCAGCGGCCAGCATGCTCCGCTCCGGCAAGATGAAAAGGACGGGATTCTACGTAAGTTACCGGGTGAATTCTACTTTCGTGTTGTCGGTAACTCAGGCGGATAGAGGGTCTGAAGAATCTAGATCACTGGTACGGCGCCCCTTGGTCTCCTTGCG
>CAXPUI010000477.1:0-2983 GCA_964220205.1 Candidatus Allofontibacter communis
CTATTAAGATTATGTTAGCGTAGACCAGCTACGCAGTTTAGTGCGAGGAAGAAGACCACGATCGAGACGCCAAGGTGTCCTCACTAAAGGACATTGGGGTCTCGAAAACAGGCTAGTAACTCACCTGAGGCGGACGTTACGCATGCTGAGCGCGTAAATCAAGGGTATAAATTTGATTAAGTCAAAGAGATTGAGCGATTCGATAATCGATTTCGGTCAGGTTGGGTCTATAAATTGCGGCATGCTGTTAGCCCGGTTGGCCAGGTTTCGTTGCGGCAGATCAATCAAATTGCTTCTCACCGCTGGCAAACAGCAGGTAAAAAACAAGGCCAAATAGTGTCACACCAGCAGTCACTTCGAAAACCAGGGCCCATGAGCCTGTCAGTTCGAGGATCAGCCCGCTGATGTAAACCCCGACGATACCGGGGATGGTCCCCGCCGTATTGGTTATGCCCATCAGCGTCCCTGCGTGCCTGGGCGCAATGTCCATATGATTCACGGCGAAGCCGCCCGTTCCAGCTGCCCCGAATAGTTTACCCAGGCAGAGAATGCCAATGGCCGCCCAGGCAGAATCGACATGGCCGATAGCGAACAGGCAGGTTGCCAGGCCACCAAAGGCGATAGTCTGCATCAGCTTCCGGACGCGGGTGACGTCCATACCGGAGATGATCATGCGGTCTGCAATGGTGCCGGCGATATTAAGGCATAGAAATGATGTGATGTGCGGCAGCATCGAGATGATCCCGACCGCCGCGAAGGCGATGCCGAGACCCTCGTTGACGTATTTGGGCAGCCACGACAGGATCACATAGAGAGTCCAGTTATTGCAGAAGTGTGCAACGATAATCGCCCAGACAGCCTTGTTGCGAAGGAACATGCCAAAGGGTGGCGTTTCCTTGATGGTGCCGGTGGTCGCTGCGTTGTTTTGAATGTGCTCCAGTTCCTGACTGCTGATGGTCGGGTGCTGCTCGGGTAAGGTGGTGACCCACTTCTGCCAGAGGAAAATCCAGAGGATTCCAACCATACCGAAGAGGTAGAATGCCCACTCCCAGCCCAGGTTCAGGACGATAATAGGAGTAACCACCAGCGCGAATACCGTCCCAATCGGTATGCCGCTGTTGGTGAAAGCCACGGTCTTGGCTCTCTGATCTGCTGGTATCCAGCGGCTATAGATACTGTAGATGGAGGGGAAGGTTACCGCCTCACCGAGGCCCATGCCGATGCGTGCGGCGATCAGAATGGAGAGTCCGAGTAAAGCTGCCGGCGGCGTAATGATGGTGAACGCTGACCATATCAGGACGCCAAGGCCCAGAATCAGTTTGCCGCCGAACCTGTCAGCCAGCCAGCCACCACCGAGCTGCATCAGCAGATAGCCGAAAAAGAAGGATGACAGTATGGCTCCCTGTGTGCTGGCGTCCCAGCCGAATTCTTCGGCCATTGGTAGAATGGCCACGGAAATATTGACGCGGTCGATGTAGCAGACGAAGACAGCAGCGAAGCTCATGGCAACGACTGTGTAGCGTGTTTGCCAGAATTTCGATGATGATGTGGCTGTATCGGACATTGTCAGGGTACCTTCAGTGAGTTCTCTGTACCTCGACGATGGTTGCAAGGAACAGTTTACCTTGAGGGTAACAGCAGATATCCACTGCTGCCAGCAGCACGAATGGCCGAGTAGCCTGGCACAACGTGGATTTTTTCCGTCTTCAGCCACGATATACTGCAACCATGGCTCAGTTGGACTCCAAACTACCGTGTGTAAAATCTCCTGCGCTGAGTTTCTTGATGCAGCGCGGCTTCTCTCCTTCAGCTCGTAGCTTGTCTGGAGAGCATGACTAAGCGCGCCTGTCTGGATTGTGGGATGGTCCTTCCTCAATCGGTCATGTTCTGCCCGAAATGTGATAACGACATCGGCGCGCAGACTGATGGTTCAACCATGACGGTCGACATTGCCCATGGTGGTGAACGCCTTCGGGATGCGCTGAGAAAATTGGACTTTCATATCACTGAAGCGCTCGAAGGGAATGCGCAATATCTGCGATTCATTGTTGGCAACGGCGCTATTAGAGAGGAGGTATCGCTGAGTCTGGCTGCATTGGAGCACAGGCGGACAATCGTGGGGTTTTCTGAAGACGGATCGAATCGTGGTGCGCTCCTGGTGCGATTGAAGTAACGCTCGCGAAAGAACCAGAGATGGTTGGTCAGCGTTGATTGATTCAGTCATCTATAGGGGCGGATATAGGATCGGAAGGTTCTTAAAGTTGGCGGGAAAAGAGCCCGCTGGTGGTCAGGGGGATGGCTGATGTGTCTATGGACATGCGTCCAGGCAAAAAACGATTCTCGTTCCGTCGCTGTCTGAAGCTGGGGGTGATCTGTGCATGAGGCCGAGACCTGCGTTTCCAGGATAGCCATCGTCCTTAAGAAGGCCGACCCAGAAGCGCTTGAATCGGCTTGGTTCTCCGAATCGAATAATCGATGAGTTTGGTAAGCCTGCATCGTAAGCATCGCGATCAACCTGTTCATTGGTTAACCATTCTGTGCCTGCTCCTTGATAGGTGCAGATCAGCCGCAGATGACGGTGATCCACGTGAAAGCGTCGACAATCGTCTTTCTCGGTTGAATAGAGCCGAAACTTGGTATCGAGGCCTTCACTGATCGAAAAAAACCTGTCCGCTATCCGTTCAAGGTCAAGGACAAACTGCTCCAGTTCTGAAGGCTCAGTGCCATGAGCTGACAAATGTTTGCAGATGTCAGTTGAGAATGATTTCCGTGAGGTTGCTCGTCGGCGATCGGGCCAACTCGGACTGGTGAGATTTTTCAGTTCGAGGGATATGTAGGCTGATGGTGATCGTTGCCAGATACAAAGATTCGTCTCTGGGCTGTTAATCCCATCGAGGATGCTGATCTCATCGCCCATACACTGGCCGGCGGGAGACAGTTCCTGGGCGTTGTTCGTGATCATTGATCAGGCTTCAAGCCGATC
>CAXPUI010000478.1:0-5742 GCA_964220205.1 Candidatus Allofontibacter communis
TGAAGAAGCCAGTCGCTGACCATCGGCATCGATTACGATCAACTCATTAATCTTGGGCAGGGCAACAGTAACCCCTTGAATAAGGGTTTTCAGCGCCTGCTGGTTCTCTTTGGAGTTGACCGATACCAGATCGCTGATCGCCGTCTGCAGGCTTTCACGGCTGCGAACCAACCGCACCTTGTCTTCTCAGGACTCATAAACTTTGGTCAGATCACGTTTCTTGCTTTCAGCCAGGGCATCCAGTTGCCTCAGCGAGATTTCCTGCAACATACCCGCAGACGTTATATAGGCAAAGGTGCCAAGCAGCATCATGCTGATCAAGGAAACAGCCACCAGGACCAGTGACAAACGGGTTCTAATATCCATGATTGACCTGCGGGAAAATCTCGCGTCAGTCTATCTTAACCGCCCGGGAGAACATAGGGAACGAACCGTGGAGCTCAACTCAGAGAGAGGTAACCTGTATCAGCTGATCATTCGTTTTCTTTTGACCGACAAGGCTTAACAGCTTAACGGCAATGACACCAACTACCGTGCTGCCCATAAGCCAACCGGCGGAGAAAAGCGGGTCATGCATCAGGTTGCCAAGCTGATAAAGGCAACTGGCGGTGAGATAGCCAAGACCAGTCGTCCAACCAAAAGTGAGGAACATCCACCCGTAACCCGCTTCCTTAACAATCGCACCCAACACCGCAACGCAGGGTGCGTAAAGAAGCACGAACACAAGATAGCAAAAGGCGGAGAATTGACTACCGAACAGAGCGGCCATTTTCGTCAGGGTTTGAGGAGCAACGCCCTGGGCGTCCGCAGCCGCTGCAGCGGATTCCGATACTTCAACCCGAATACCCAGTGGATCACCCAAGCCATCAAGCAACCCTATCGCGTTATCCCTGATACTAACGAAGGCTTCACCGGTCACAAAAACAAGGTCGGGCATGACTGAATCGTCCTCTGTCTCATCCACGTCACTGTATAGCGCATCAAGCGTGCCGACGACCGCCTCCTTTGCAAAAATACCGGTAAACAACCCAACCGTTGCCGGCCAGTTGTCTTCCTTGAGGCCGATCGGCGCAAACACCGGTGTAATGGCTTTGCCGATGCTGGCAAGCACGGACTCTTCGCTATCCTCATTGCCAAATGAGCCGTCAGTCCCAACCGAATTCAGGAAGCTCAAGGCAACAACCACCAGTACAATCGTTTTACCTGCTCTGAAAATGAAACCTTTCAACCGAAACCAGCTGGTCAGAAGGATATTACGCAAGACCGGTCGATGATAAGTCGGCATCTCCTGAAAAGACGGCGTCATCTCATCCGCAAAAATCTGTTTACGAAACACCCAGCCCGTCAGAATCGCCATCGCTATGCCCAGCAAATAAAGCCCGAAGACAACATTTTGTCCATTCACCGGGAACAAGGCAGCAGCAAACAAAGCATAGACGGTCAGCCGGGCGCCGCAGGACATAAAGGGGGCCATCGCTATCGTTAACAGCCGGTCGCTTTCACGCCCCAGGCTCCGGGCCGCCATAACCGCCGGAACATTACAGCCAAAGCCGACTATCAATGGCACGAAAGCATTTCCCGGTAAGCCAATGCCCGCCATTAAGCGATCGACAACAAAGGCTGCCCGAGACATGTAGCCGGATTCCTCAAGCAACGCCAGGCACAGGAACAAGGCCCCAATCACAGGTATGAACGTCGCCACCAACTGGATGCCACCACCTAAACCGTCTGCCAGCAATACCGTCAACCAGGCTGGCGCGCCGATACTCTCAAGCCACCAGCGAGGCAGCTCAACAAACAGACCGGCAAAGAGGATGTCAAAGAAGTCTATAAAGACAGCGCCAACATTGATCGCGACGGTGAAAATCAGGTACATCATTACCAGGAATATCGGGATACCCAGGTATCGATTCAACACGATCCGATCGAGCCGATCCGTGAAAGTGTCAGTGACCGGCACCATCTGGACAGCCTGGTTAACCAGTGTCTGTGCTCGTTGATAGCGCTGCGCAATCCTGCTACTGACCATATCTTGCGGTGCCAACTGAGAGCCCCCCGAGGCTGCTTCGGCAACCATCAAGGCTTCTGTCAATTGCCCAACGCCTTGTTGGCGCGAGGCGACAATTGGCACGACCATGGCACCCAGTTCATCAGCCAATTTCACCGGATCCACAGCCTGACCATGTTCAACAGCTATATCCGTCATATTCAGGGCAACAACGGTTGCATACCCCATTTCGAGTACCTGTTGCGTCAGGATCAGGTTTCGCTGCAGATTGCTGGCATCCACAACATTGACGACGACGTCAAACTGCCCCTGCTGCAGATAGTCCCTGCCAATTTTTTCATCCAGTCCCAGGTACTCCTGTTCGAGCGAATAAATCCCGGGAAGGTCTGTGATTCCAAAGTTCTGATCGGCATAACGGAAGCTGCCGGACTTTCTCTCGACGGTTACACCTGGCCAGTTACCAACCTTCTGGTGAGATCCCGTCAACGCGTTAAACAGTGTGGTCTTGCCACAATTGGGGTTGCCAATCAGGGCAATACGAAAAGCTGTCATGACGCTATCTCGACGTCGAGCATGGCCGCTTCCTTACGGCGAATACTGACGAGGGTGTTACCGACCTTAACCTGCAAAGGATCACCCAGCGGTGCGATATGCGTGACGGTGACTTCCGCCCCAGGATAGAAACCCAATGCGTAGAGTCTGCTTTGGAAATCACGCTCTCCTTCTGCTGCACTGATAATTCGGCAGCGTCCTTTTGGGCGCACCTCTGCAAGGGTCATCGGGAATGTAAAGCCAGTCTTGATTCAGATGAGAATTATTATCATTTAGGAGTTGAATTACAACTCTGCACAGATATGTCCGCCATCAACGACAACTACTGATCCCGTCATATAGCCGGAACCGTCAGAAGCAAGCAGCAGCAGCGGGCCATCCAGATCGTTAAACTCACCATACCGACGCATAGGTATACCTTTGACGAACGTCTCTGATCGCTCACTTTCGAGCAACAGACGACTGACATCTGTCAGGATGTATCCCGGCGCAAGCGCATTAACCCGGATTCCGTAACGTGCCCCTTCCAAAGCCATGATTTCAGTTGCCTTGACCAACGCTGCTTTCGATACTGCGTAGGGAAACTGACCCTTGATGGTTCGGTACGCTGTTATCGACGCGATGTTGATAATATTCCCACCCTGCTGTTCTCCGGCCATCACTGCATCGGTATACATTTTTGACAATCGCCACGCCGACTTCAGGTTGGTATCCATGACATAGTCCCAATCATCATCGTCGATCATGGAATATGTCTTGGCGCCGGCTTCCACACCCGCGTTGTTAATCAGA
Source organism: Candidatus Allofontibacter communis (assembly GCA_964220205.1). Classification (GTDB taxonomy): domain Bacteria; phylum Pseudomonadota; class Gammaproteobacteria; order Pseudomonadales; family Azotimanducaceae; genus UBA9659. The sequence continues at coordinate 3,353 of CAXPUI010000478.1, forward strand.
ACGTCGATGCTGCCCAGGCGGGACCGGGTTTCATCAAGAAACTGCTGGCACGAGCCATGATCTGTAACATCAAGCTCCAGACCGATAGCCTGTCCTCCCTGGGCATTAATTTCGTCGACCCTCTCGCTGATCTTATCCGTCCGACGAGCACCAAGCGCCACATTCGCCCCCGCCGCAGACAAGACGCCGGCAAAGTGATGTCCGAAACCGGAGGAAGCACCTGTAACGGCGATGTTCTTGTTCTCAAGGCTGAAAAGTTCCATGGTCGATCCCTGTCAAGCGAAAAGCCCCTAGTGTGAGCAAATGCACTAACGATTACCAAGATTTTCCAAACATTTAGTCATTTCTTCCTTCACTTGAAATACAAACTTAATAGAATTCAGTGACATACGCAGATGGCATCTGGATTGCATATCTGATTCGAGATCCGATCAACACCCGATCTGACGGAAGCACGTCCATGGAAAAACTGCAGTGAAATCGCCAGGCACAACTGGCATGGAGCAAGGATGAAAAATACCGCTTTTCTCGAACAAAGTCCGGTGCGTGTAGCAGAACTGACGAGAATGAAACGTCTAGCGACTGCGCTTTTGCTGGTGGTCACCATGATTTACATCATCAGCGCTTACTTCGAACCCGCTTACCCGTGGGTGGGTTACGTCAATGCCATGGCAGAAGCAGCGATGATAGGTGCGATTGCCGATTGGTTTGCAGTCACTGCCCTGTTCCGTCGTCCTATGAACCTCCCGATTCCCCATACGGCCGTCATCCCAGCCCGAAAAGATGACATCGCCAGGCAATTCGGTGAGTTTGTCCAGAGCAATTTCTTGTCAGACCAGGTTATCACCGACAGGATCAGCTCTCTGGCACTGAGTAAGAGTGTCGCCACCTGGATAACGAGACCAGAGAACGCCAGGGCAGTCGCAGATCAGATCGCTGCAGGACTGGCCGGTATCACCAATGTCCTCGACGATAAGAACATTCAGGCGCTGATCGAGGACAAGGTTGTCGATAAAATTCGCACCACGTCCTTCGCGCCCATGATCGGCGACCTGATGACATTCATTACATCCGGGAAAAGACAACAGGATCTCATTGATGGTGCTGTACGTCTGGGTCTATACATGCTGGAAGACAGTGATGAACAGATTCGTGACCGGGTCTCAAAAGAGACTCCCTGGTGGTTTCCGGGTTCCGTCGATAAAGCCATCTATCATCGGATTGTTCGCTCCGTCTCCAAGATGCTGTATGACATGCAGGTCGATCTCTATCATCCCATCAGGGTCCAGTTGATCACATCGATCAACCAGTTTCTCGATGACCTGCGTCACTCCGAAGAAATCAGGACTAAGGAAGCATCGCTGAAGGAAGATCTGCTTCAAGCACCAGCCGTGGTCGACTTCACAGGAAGTCTATGGCGCGACATAAAAGCGCTTCTGCAAACGCAGAGCGGCAACGAAAACAGCGAACTGAAAGCTGCAATCGAGCAGGCTGTTATCTCATTTGGTGAATCCATCCTGCAGGATCCGCAGCTCGCCAGGAAGATTGACGGTTGGACTGAGGATACGGCGCGCTATCTGATCAGACACTATGGCCATGAAGTTGCCGATCTCATCAGGGACACTATCGACAGTTGGGACACCACCGCGACCGCCAACCGGATCGAAGAACAAATCGGCAGGGACCTGCAGTTTATCCGCATCAACGGCACGCTGGTCGGCGGATTGATCGGGCTCCTGATCCATAGTGTTCGTCAGCTACTGGCACCCTTCTTCTGACGCAAACCTGCCTGGCAATATCAAATTAGAGCTGGGTTACTCGCCTGTGGCTATTCCTATTCCATGGCGAGAGACGCGTAGATGTCTGCAATACGGTCACCATCGTAACCCAGCACTTCCGCCAGGACCTCAAAGTTATGCTCACCCTGATCCGGCCCCGCTCTTGTGACCACTGCAGGCGTTCTGCTGAAGCGATAGCGACTGCTCTCCAGTAACAGGTCGCCAGCAGACGATTGCTGAGCGCGAATAAAGTGATCCCGGCTTACGTTCTGGGGGTCTGCCATGCATTGCTCCCCATCCTGCAGAACATAGGCTGCTACTCCTGCCGCTATGAGCAGATTCTGAACTTCCTGCGCATCATGTGTCGAAGTCCACGCAGCGATTCGAGCCTCCAGGTCATCTTCGCGGTTTTTCCGGGCACTGGCCGCAGACAGCCCCTCATCAGCAGCAAGATCCTGCAGCGACATTACCCCGCAGAGTCGAGACCAGGCAGAATCATCCTGACAGGCGATAGCCACCCAACGATCCTCACCTGCTGCCGGAAAGACGCCATGGGGACACATGACATCATCCCGATTACCTCGACGCTGCAGAATCTCACCCGTCAGTTCG